>CAYRDE010000065.1:0-10793 GCA_964422935.1 uncultured Oscillospiraceae bacterium
CCTCGGAACCGGAATCCGATGCTCTATCCATTGAGCCACTGGCGCATTTGCTTTAAGCCTGACTATTATAGCAATCTTTTCCCCATTTGTAAAGAGGTTTTCAAAAATTATTTCTCTCTCCCAGTGGAAAACGGTTGCTTTCTCTCCCCTTTCCTGTTATAATCAGGAAAGAAACAGAGAAGGAGTCGTTCATTATGGAGGCACCCCAGAAGTTCAGAACCGCATGGAATGGTTTTCACCGGGAGGATGTTGTTCAGTACCTGCAATTTCTGAACAACAAGCATCAAACCCAGGTCAATCAGTTGAATATGGAAATCGAAACCCTTCGGGCCCAGATGGAATCCATGACCCATGAAAGCTCCGGTCTTGACGAAGCTCTCTCTCAGGTGGAAAGTCTGAAGGAGGAGCTGGTCGAATGCCAAGCTCAGCGGGACGATCTGGAGACAAAGCTGGAAGAAGCCAATGAAAGCTATGCCGCCCTGGAGGGGCGCTGCAATGCTTTGGAGCAGCAGCTCAGGGAACAGGCGCCTTTGGATACTTACCGCCATGCCGAAACCATGGAGCGGGAATCCCGCACCCGGGCGGAACTGGTGTATTATCAGGCCAGCGGTGTACTGAACCAGGCCAGCACCAAGGTGGACGGTGCGGCGGAGCAGATCACCGCCCTGGCGGATCAGGCCACAGAGTCCCTGACCCGGCTGCAAATGGCCCTGAGTGACAGCAAGCATACCCTCCAGGATGCCGCCGCCCTGATGAAGGCCATTCGCCCCAACGGATAATCATAGGCTGTCTCCCGGGAATTCTTTCTCGGGAGATTGTTTTTGCACAGGAGGGTGTTGCTATGTTGATTTTCAAACCGGAATATTATGACCGTTTCCACTGTCTCGCCTCTGCCTGTCCCGACTCCTGCTGTAAGGAATGGGATGTTCAGGTGGATGCCCAGACGGTGGAGCGTTATCGGAGCCTGCCTGGCGAGTTCGGCTGCCAGGTGAACCGCGCCCTGCGGGATTCGGACGGTGAAACCGTGATTGCCATGGTAGACGGTCACTGCCCTCTGTGGCAGGCAGACGGCCTGTGCGGAATTCAGCGGGAGCTGGGCGAGGAATGGCTGTGCAGCGTTTGTCGGGAATATCCCCGGCTGACCCATGATTACGGCGACTTTCAGGAGCTGGGGCTGGAGCTGAGCTGCCCGGAGGCTGCCAGGCTGATTTTAACTGCTCCCCCTTCCCCGCTCCTGTCTCAGAGCGTCCCCGGGCAGGAACCGGTTGGCTATGACCGGGAGGCGATGGCGGTGCTGCGGTCCACCCGGGAAACCATGCTTTCTCTGCTCTCCGATGAGAGTCGCCCTGTAAACCAAGTGCTGACCCTGGGACTTCTCTATGGATGTCAGGTGCAAAGTGAGCTGGATGGCGGCGGTCCTATGGACTTTGATCCGGAAAGCGCATTGGCGGAGGCCGGGGAACTGGCAAAGCCCGGAAATATGGAAGACATTTTTGCCTTCTTCCGGAATCTGGAAATTCTGACGCCCCAGTGGCGGGAGCTGCTGTCCCGACCCGTTTCCGGGGCCTGGGTTCCGGCCCACCTTGCCCTGGCCCGGTACTTTGTCCAGCGCTACTGGCTCCAATCCGTATCCGACTTCGACCTGTACAGCCGGGTAAAGTTTGCCGTGATTGCCTGCCTGCTGATTAAGCATCTGCCCGGAGACCTTCTCCCTACGGCCCAGCTGTTTTCCAAAGAAATTGAAAACGACGCGGACAATATGGATGCCTTACTGGATGCCGCCTATACCTGTCCCGCCTTTCGGGACGACCATTTGCTTGGACTGCTGCATCATTGACCGAGGCTCCCCCTCCAACGCTGATGACCGCATCTATCAGGTCTTCGGCACCGGCAAGGGCATCCACCCGGGATACTGGAGAACCCAAAGAAGCGCCTGATTTCCAATGGGGAAATCGGGCGCTTCTTGCTTTCGTTTATGGTTTAGAAATCTCCCAGACCGAATTCGTCAATGGTTTCCTCGGTGGTATCCGGAGCCTCCGTCACAGCGGGAACAAATTCCGTCAGGTAGTCCTCCTGGGAAAGGCCTGCCAGGTAGCCCGGCAGATTGAGGACAAAGCTGTCAATGCTGTAGGGCAGCTTCAGCGCAATGTCCATGGTCTCCTCGGTACCCTTCTTCTCCCGGGTGATGATGAGAGTGGCGTGCATGGTCTGACCCGTGCAGGTGGCTACGCCTCTGTCCCGGGCGTTGAGCTTCGCCACGGACTCGCCGTCCACAACCACTTCAACCTTATAGGGAGCCTTATAGGTCTCACTGCCCAGCTCCAGGGTCTTGTTGTCAAAGTAGACCGTATGACCCCGACCAATCACCATCATCACTGCCGCAATGATTACCAGGACCAGGATTGCCAGGATGGGATACAGCAGATTCTGTTTCTTTTTCACTTGCCGTCCTCTCCTTTCTGCTGGGCAGCGGCCAGCTCCAGACCCATGCGGCTCTTGGCTTTCCGCTTCTTGGTTTCATACATGATCAGCGCAATGGTGATAACGCCATAGGACAGGAACACACGGAAGTATTCGCCCACCATGGAGTCCCCGGTGATGGCAGTGCCCGCGCCGGGAGCCACAATGAACATCATGTGGAACAGGATGACGCCCAGGAAGGCGTTGCCGATGGAGGCCTTTTCAACGGAAGCGCCGCCTACCAGCAGAGCCGCGATACAGAACATACCAATCTGGGAATGACCGGTGTAGGTGGGAAGGTTGCCGATGTTCTGCAGATAAATCACCATGCCGAAGCCGGCAAACACGGTGCTCATCACCACGGACAGAACCCGGGTACGATCCACGTTGATGCCCGCGTCCCGGGCCACCTCCATATCCTGACCCACGGCCCGCATATCCTGGCCCAGCTTCGTCCGGCGGAACCAGACAATGAACAGGCACAGCAGTCCAATGAGGAAGAAGGTGAACAGGGGGATCTTGACACCGGCAATCCGGATGGCCCACAGATCATCCAGGCACTGACGCATATTCAGCAGGCTTACGGTGTTCCGGATGCCGTAGCCCCGGGGCAGCATGATGCTGGAATGGATAATGGGAATGATGCCGCCCATGATATACAGGACAATGAGCTGATACCAGCCGCCGACAAAGAAATTGATAATGTAGCTGGTAATCATTTCCCGGCCTCTTGCCTTATTCTGCAAGGTACCGCAGATATAGCCCAGAAGAGCGGAAATGGGGATAGACAAAATCATCGCCAGCACCACGCCGGGGATGCCCCAGATCTGCCAGTCAGCCACAAAGATAATGGCGATTTCCGCGCCCATGGCGCCCAGGGTCATGGCGAAGTTCAAGCCCATGCCAGCCATAATAGGGAACAGCAGGCAAAGCACCAGGAACAGGTTCCGACCCATACGGGTGATGATCTCATTAAGCAGGTAGCTGGCACTGCGTCCGGACAGGGGAATGAAGATGGCGCAGATGATGATAAACATGATGGGAACCGCGTTGTTCCGAATCAATTCCAGAATTTTGTTTTGCTTTTTCATTTGGAACCCTCCGTTTTTCTGGTCAGGGCGTAGAGGATCATACCCTGGGAAACGATGATCCGGATGACCTCACTCATGTCCATGTGGATCATGGAGTTCATAACGGTGGGGGTCATGGTGACGATGCCCTGGAAGAGGATGGTACCAATGATTACATTGGAAATAGAGGCCTTGTTCACGGACGCGCCGCCGATGAGGATGGCTGCCACCGTGGGCATGGTCAGGTTGTTGGGGGAGTTATAGAGCTGAATGAAGCCGAAGCCCTGCTCATACACCAGAATGCCAATGGCGCCCAGCCAGGTGGACATGATCACGGACAGGGTACGAATCCGGTCCACATTGATGCCGGCAGCCCGGGCAAAGGTGGGGTTGGAGCCAACAGCGGTCATGGCTGTGCCGGTTTTGGTATGCAGGAAGGCCCACATGCCCACAGCCAGCAGGGCAAAGAAGCCGATGGTTCCCAGGGGAACCTGGAACTTTCCAATGGAGATCTGGCACAGGCCAGCCAGGGTCTGGTTATAGAAGCCATCCAGGGAAATGGTAGGCCGCAGGCCGTTGCCGGACAGGCCATAGACCATGGTGGGGCTGCTGTAGGGCAGCAGGAGCCAGCCCATGCACATGAAGGAGATGATGGAGAAGCCTACATAGGTGGCGATCATCATTTCGCCGCCCTTAATCCGGTTCAGGAGCCAGCCGTAGCCCGCGCCCAGCAGAACCGCAAAGGGTGTGGCAATGAGAATTGCCATAAAGAAGCTAAGGTCTCCCGTAAACCCGAACTCAATGGAGAGGGTTGCGCCCAGCAGGCCTGCGATAATGCCCAGGGGAAGGCCAAAGTTCAGGCCACAGCCGGAGTGAATCATGGGTACCATAGCCAGCACCAGAATTGCGTTCCAGCTGAACCGGTTAATCACATTGGTAATCTGAGAAACCACATTGACCTCGGCAAAGGGTGCCAGGATAAACAGCACCAGCAAAAAAGCCGAAATAATCAGCCGGGGAAGCCCAAACTGGTCCAGAATCTGGCGGAACCTGGTTTTGGATTCCAGGGTATTTGTCTTTTCCATTTCGTACCTCCTCACTTTACTTTGCTGACCATGAGCATACCGAATTCCTCAGAGGAAGCGGATGCAGGCAGGATTCCAGCCACAGTACCACCGGAGATGATGGCAATCCGGTCGCAGCTTTGCCGCAGCTCCTCCAGCTCGGAGGAGATCATCACCACGGTAACGCCGCTTTCCCGGTTAAACTCTTTCAGCGCCTTCAGCACCAGGGCTTTCGCGCCCACGTCGATGCCACGGGTAGGCTCGGAAACAAACAGGAACCGAGGCTCCAGCGCGAAGGCTTTCGCCAGGCAAACCTTCTGCTGGTTGCCGCCGGACAGCTCCCGGGCCTTCTGCTTGGTGCTGGTACACTTAATTTGCAGCGCCTCAATATACTTTTCGGTAACCTGATGGATGGCGCTCTCGTCACGCCACTTGATCAGGCCGCCCAGCTTCTTTTTCAGGAACTTGTTCTGAATCTGCATAGCCGGGAAGGCGATGTTCCACTCCAGGCTCTCGTCCAGCAGCAGTCCCACCTCCCTCCGATCTTCGGAAACGAAGGCCAGAGAGGAATCCAGACACTTTCTGGGGTTATTCAGGGGAATTTCCTTGCCGTCAAAAATCACCTTGCCGCCGGCTTCGTACAGGCCCATGACGCCGTTGGGAATACCCAGCTTGCCCTGGCCTGCCAGACCGCCGATGCCCAGGATCTCCCCTTCCTTTACATCCAGGCTCACATCCCGGACCGTTTCGCCGGGCATGTCCACCCACAGCCGCTGGATGGACATAATGGTTTTCTTCGTGTCATCAACCGTCTGGGTAACCGTCTGAGCAGGCACACCCTGAACGTCACGACCCACCATCCACCGGGTGATGTCCTCCACGCTGGTTTCCGCGGCGGGCACGTCCCGGACCACCAGGCCATCCCGCATAACCACTACCTTGTCGCAGACGGACAGGATCTCATGGAGCCGGTGGGTGATAAAGATGACGGAGATGCCCCGCTGGGCCATGGAGCGAATGGAGCTGAGGAGGGCCTCCGCTTCCTTTTCTGTCAATACGGCGGTGGGCTCGTCCAGGATCAGAAGCTTCAGGTTCTCCTTGCTCAGCTCCCGGGCAATTTCCGTAAACTGCTTATGGCCTACGGGCATATTGTGGATGGTCATTTCGGCGTCGATCTTCACGCCCATCTTTTCGATTGCCGCATCCGCCCGGCGGTCCATTTCCTTATAGTCCAGGGTATTGAGACGGTCGCCGAAAACCTTGGCAGCCAGGCTGTTCTTTTCCGGCTCCCGGTTTAACAAAATGTTTTCCGTGGCGGTAAAGCCGGGAATCAGGGAGAACTCCTGGTGCACCATGCCAATACCGGCGTTCAGGGCGTCAAAGGGGGTATGAAAGGTAACCTTCTCTCCATTGATGAGAATGTCGCCGCCATAGCCGCCGGTCTCCCGGATTACGTCCATGCCGAACAAAATCTTCATCAGGGTGCTTTTGCCTGCGCCGTTTTCACCGCACAAACCTAAGACTTCTCCCTGTCCCAAGGTGATATTGATGTCCGAAAGCACCTGGTTTCCGAAGAAGTCCTTCTGGATATTCCGCATTTGCAATAAGGGTGTCGTATTATTTGTCATTCATCTGCCCACCTATCTATCCTCTGTAAAACATACATAAGCCGAGGATGACGTTTCACCGTCTCTCGGCCCTTCTTGAGATGGTTTCAGACCGGAGCTCCGATCTGCTTGAAACCGTGTTTCCGCGGTCCTGCCTTTCCCGAGTTCCCCGCCTTTCATGGGATTCGGGGAACGCAGGGCGGCGAAAACCCGTTGGAATTTTGCGCCTTCCCGCTGCGAAAACGGGGAGGAGGACTGAGCCCCTCCCCGTTTTGGTTTGGATCAACTTAGCTGACGGTGTAGTACTTCTCGGGAACCTCTACCTCGGCGTTGCCCATGAAGTGACCGGGGTTGCCCATGATGTAGGTATCCTGATAGATCAGGAAGATGTTCTCGCTCTTAACACCGGTGGTGGCGTTGGTGTAGCCGGCGCCGTTCCACTCAGCATTGGGAGAGTAGACCTGCAGGGCGGAAGCCACATCGTCCATATCGGTGATTTCGGAAACACCGTCGATGACGTTCTTGGCATGCTCAGCCAGGCCAGCGGACAGAGTGTAGCCATAGGAGTAAGCCCAGGTGCCGAAACGATCAGCAGCACCCTTTTCCACCAGAGCGGACTCGACCTTCGCCAGGATCTTGTCAAAGTCGCCGGCTTCCTCGGTCAGATCCAGGCCCAGAGCGCCGGGATAGCCCATGAGGGGAGAGGGCAGGTCAGCTTCGATGAAGTAGCCGCCGTATTCCACCAGCTGCTTCAGCAGAGGCTCGGTGTGAGCGTCGTTGGTGCAGAAGTAAGCAGCCTTCGTGCCGTACTTCTCAACCCAAGCGGGAACGTTCTCCAGGATGTAAGCCTGAGCGCCGGTGATGCCCACATCAGTGGTGGGATCGGGAGCGGTCTCCAGGACGAACTCCATGCCGAACTCTTCGCAGGCGGCCTTCATAACAGCCACACGACGGCTCATGGTCTCATAAGCCATGTGACGGGGGAAGGAAATGTGAACGAAGGTGTCGCAGCCCAGCTCGTGAGCGGTGCGGATGATCAGGTAACCACGGGAGACGAAGTCGTTGTTGCAGACCAGGTCAGCGGCGGAGCCGATCTCGGGCAGGTCCTCGTGGCCCTCACCGGCGATGCAGATGATGTCGGGGCGGCGGCTCTTGACCTGACGGAAAGCCTCAGCAGTGCCGGGAACGGCCTGGTTGACGATGATGGCCTTCATCAGGGGGTCATCGGACATGTTGACAATGGTCTGAATGGTGGTCTCCAGCTCCTCGGTGAAGTTGTCGGGGTAGATGCCCAGCTTGACCATGTCTTCGCCGTACTTGGCCTGGAAGGCCTCAGCACCGCGGCGGTCATCCTCAGACTGAGAAACGGAACCGGTGATGATACCGATGTGGTAAGCAGCGGCAGCATCCTCGCCAGCGGCCTCGGTAGCTGCGGGAGCAGCCTCAGAAGCGTCATTGGCAGCGGGGGCAGTGGTCGTTGCGGTGGAAGCATTTCCACCGCATGCTGCTAACGTTAGCAGCATGGCGGCTGCCAGCAACAAAGCAACTAACTTTTTCATTGAGTTTCCTCCTTCTTCTCCCTGCGGACAAACGTCCTACAGGGGCATACGATTATTTTATCAGGCTTCCGGGTTTTGTCAAGGTTTTCTGCATAAAATATTAATAATTTATGAAATTCATGGGATTTGAAGTTGCATAGCGGTTGTAAGTTGTGACAAATGACGGAAGAAAATGCCATCTGTATGGATTCTGCCCAGGATTTGGGTCATTTGTATGCAACCTCCCTATTGTTTTTTTGCATTCTCTCCCCAAAAATGTGGGACAGATATGGTCCAAACCGCTCCCGGACGCAGGGAAACGGTGTCGGCTCCTGCATATTTTCTTCCCGTTCTGGTGTCAAAAATGACTTTGGGGCTGCTTCACAGCTGTGAAGCAGCCCCGGGAAAATACCGTTTTCAGGAAAGATTATCCCTTCACACCGCCGGAGGTCAGGCCCGCGGTCAGGTGCTTTTCGATGCAGGTGAACAGGATCACCACAGGGATCGTTGCCAGCAGGGACGCGGCAAACAAATACTGCCACTCGATCATGTTGAAGGAAGAGAACTGGGTGATACCCACGGTGATAGGCCGGTTGGTGCCGGTGGAGATCAGCACCGTGGAGATGGTGTATTCATTCCAGGAGTTGATGAACACGAAGATCAGAGTGGTGACGATGCCGGGGGCCGCCATAGGCAGAAGCACATGAATCAGGGAGCCCAAAGTAGTGCAGCCATCAATGCAGGCCGCCTGCTCCATCTCCGGGGAGATGGATACGAAGGTGCCCCGCAGAAGCCAGATGGCAAAGGCCTGGTTAAAGGCAGCGTTAATCAACATCAGGCCCAGGATGGAGTCGTTGAGCTTCAGGGTGCTCATCAGCTGAGCAATACCGATCAGCAGAACCACGGGAGAGAACATCTGGCTCATAATCACGAAGCCCAGGAAGATATTCTTTCCCTTAAAGCGCATACGGGCCATGGCGTAAGCGGCGGGAATGCCGCACAGCAGGGCAATCAGGGTAGCGCCGCCGGCAATCAGCAGGGAGTTGAGCAGGTACCGGGGCACGCCCCGGGTCATAATGTATTTGAGGTTGCTGAACAGCCACTCCGTGGGGAAGATATGCTGGAAGTACATATCATTGGTTTCGCCGTTGGAACGGAAGGCGGTGACCAGCATGACATAGTAGGGATACAGGATCAGCAGGCACAGGCCGATGACAAAGGTATACAGCAGTCCCTTCATCAGGGCAGGCTTGATGGCGCTGTAGCGCAGCTGAATGGCAGACAGCAGCATGACAAACAGGAAAGCCATGGCAATCCAAACATAGCTGCCGGTTTCAAAGCTCAGGGAGCTGAGGGCGCTGTCGATTTTATCGCCGGTGGCCCCGTCAAAGAGGAACCGGTCCAGCTTGGCAAAGAGCACGTCTTTCCCTTCCGTAAAAATATCTCCGGTATACAGGCTCAGACGGTGGCCCAGGGTGGCGGTGTTCATCATCACAAACACCGGAATCAGTAGCATGGCGACCAGGGCGGAAACCACAGAGGCCGTCCGCAGGGCCTGCTCCCGACCCCCCAGCTCCCGCAGGGAGGTGCCCATGGACCAGGCAGATCCGACAACGGCGCAGCCGGCGGAGACCACCATTGCCAGCAGGATCACAGCCATGACCCAGGAGGAAGTAAGTCCCGCCTCCAGGAAGGACATGGCGCTTTTGGTGAAGGACTCGCTGAGGGTGAAGGTAATCATGCTGGTCTTGACGCCCTTGGAGTTGGTGCGCTCTGTGACGGATTCATTGAGGGTGACGTCAAAGCCCTCCGCACGGTACTGCTCTGCCACAGCATTGACCTCGGCAAGCACCTCATTGTATTTTTCATCGCCCACAAAGGTATTGTTGGATTTTTTGGTATAAACGGTGGAAGTAAAGTGATAGGTAGGCATTGCCAGCAGCAGGAAGGCAAGCACCAATGACGCGATCAGCAGCACAAGGGCAATGCGATTGGCCTTGATTTCGGACTCTTTCACTGTTCATCCTCCTTTCTCATAACGCCCACCATGTAAATGCCGGCGCAGATACACAGGATCATAAACCCAATGACGGACAGAGCCGTTGCCGGTCCCTTCTTCCGGTCATAGAAGTTCAGCATGTACAGGTAGGTGACCAGGGTATCCGTCTGATTGGCAGGCGCGCCCTTGGTCATGGTGTAGATGATGGGGAAGGAATTGAAAACGTAGATGATATTCAGCACGGTGGAAACCGTGAGGGAGGGCTTAATCAGGGGGATGGTCACCCGGAACAGCTTATCCCAGAAGGTGGCCCCGTCAATCTCCGCCGCCTCGTACAGGGAGCCGTCAATGGACTGAAGACCCGACAGCACACAGAAGGTGACGAAGGGAATGGTAACAAAAATACCCACCCAGATTTCCCAAATAAACTCCACCTGGTAGGAGGAGCGCCAGTTGATGGCCTCCTTGATAACGCCCAGGTTCAGCAGGATGTTGTTCAGATTGCCGTACTCAAACTTGATTATGTAGTTCCATACGGAAGCCTGAATGACCAGAGAGGTAGCCCAGGGGAAGACGATAATGGCTCTGGCAGCCTTCCGACCCACGAACTTCTGGTTCATCACCATAGCGATGATAAAGCCAAAGAGGGTGGACAGGCCCACCACCGCAATGACCCACCAGATGGTGTTCTTCATAACCGTCTTAAAGGCCGGCAGCGCAATGGCGTCCTTATAGTTTTGCAGCCCCGCGAATCCGGTGACCACACCGGACTTGGAGATCTCACTGAATGAGAGCTTAAAGACGATAAAAATAGGATACACCAGGAAAATAGCCATCAGGACAATACTCGGCAGAAGCCAGATATAGGGCTCCACCTTTTTTCCCAATCGATTGTTCACGCCTCACCCTTCTTTCTTATGTATGACAGATTTCAAAATTCCCTCTTCAAAGACTGTCAAAAGTGGCAGCCTTTGAAAAAAGAACCTTTCCGGAAATAAAGGGAAGCTCTGATTAAATCGGCAAGAGCTGATAGCGAGAGATTTTGGCTCAGCCGA
>CAYRDE010000066.1:0-10791 GCA_964422935.1 uncultured Oscillospiraceae bacterium
GCGGCGAGATTACCACAAAGGCCCAGGTGGACTATGCTTCCGTTGCCCGGGAAACCATCCGCAGCATTGGTTACACACACACCGGTGACGGCTTTGATGCCGACAGCGTGG
Organism: uncultured Oscillospiraceae bacterium; assembly: GCA_964422935.1. Taxonomy (GTDB): domain Bacteria; phylum Bacillota; class Clostridia; order Oscillospirales; family Oscillospiraceae; genus Faecousia. The sequence continues at coordinate 112 of CAYRDE010000066.1, forward strand.
AAATTCAGTGCCGGATTCACACCCAGTCTGCCGACATTGCCCTTGGCACCAACGATGAAGTGGGCGGCGCAGGCGATCAGGGTATGATGTTTGGCGGCGCCTGCACCCAGACCCCGGAGCTGATGCCCCTGCCCGCCGCCCTGGCCCGGGCCCTGTGCAACCGCCTGACGGAGTGCGTTCACGACAATGCGCTTCTCCGTCCCGACGGCAAGACCCAAGTCACCGTGGAATTCGACGAGACCGGAAAGGTGCTTGGCATTGACACTGTGGTGGTCTCGGTCATGCACAGCGCTGCCTTCGGCATGGACGCACTGCGACATTACATCCGGGAAAACGTCATTGCCCCCGTACTGAAGCAGTACGGCTTCGACATCGGGACCGTCTCCCACATCCACATTAACCCCACCGGTAATTTCGTCATCGGCGGTCCCAACGGAGAGACGGGCCTGACCGGTCGAAAAATCATCGTGGATACCTACGGCGGATATTTCTCCCATGGCGGCGGCGCCTTTTCCGGCAAGGACCCCACAAAGGTTGACCGCAGCGCCGCTTATATGGCCCGCTATATGGCAAAGAACCTGGTAGCCGCCGGTCTTGCCACCCAGGTTCAGGTCCAGCTGGCCTATGCCATCGGAGTTGCCCAGCCTGTTTCCCTGCGGGTGGACAGCTACGGCACCGGCGTTGTTTCTGACGAGGCCTTGACCGCCTTGCTTCGCAGAACCTGCGATCTGACCCCTGCCGGAATCATCCGGAAGCTCAATCTTCGCCGTCCCATCTATGCCTCCACTGCCGCCAAGGGACATTTCGGCGTGGCGGATCGGCCCTGGGAACAGACCGATCTGGCAGACACATTAAAGACTCTGGTCAAATAAGATTTTCCGGGCAGCGAGAATTTGCTGCCCGGAATTTGTTTACCATACAGAACGGTAGAGAAAAATACGCTTTCCCTGTAGAATGCCGTCACTGTCATATTCGCCGCAGACAACCAGGGATACCTGTTCGCCGATATCCCCGATCCCTGCCGGGGCATAGGTAACGGAGCCGGTCCGGACATTCACATTGGCAAACTGAACGGTACACCCTTCTTCAAACGCAACGGTAATCAGCTCCGTTTCATAGCCTGGGGCGGGTTCATAGGCCATATTCTCCTCATACTGCGTGGGCGTTAGTTTGCATTCTCTGTCGGAAAATTCCACAACGGTACCGCTGACGGTACCGATTTCCAGAAGGTCCCCGGCGTTGGCTGGATTTTCGTTTCCCGGGACGGCGGTTTGTTGGATGACTTCGGCTTGTGTCGATACGGTGGCAGCCGGTTGTGTGGCTTCCGTTGGGGCAGCGTCTTCGCAGGCGGAACAGCTCAGTGCAAACAGCACTGTCTGCAGCAGAAATCTTCTCTTATACTTCATAAAAGCACCTCCTTTTCCGCTCCATTATACCGCCCTCTCCCTCTAAAAGGCCTCTAAGCGCTGATTTTTCGCCAGTCCTTTTATATTTTCTTGCAATGCGGGAAAAATGCAGTATAATAAAAAGAAAACAATGGAGGCCTCTTCCATGCTGGACTACATTCGGATTGCCTGCGCCGTTCCGTCCGTTCGGGTCGGTGACGTTGCGAAAAATACAGAGGATATCTGCGCCTATATCGCAAAGGCCGATGGGCAGAATGCGGATATTGTTCTTTTCCCGGAGCTTTCCCTTACCGGCTACACCTGTCAGGATCTGTTCTTCCAGGACAGCCTCCACCATGCCGTCATAAAGGGGCTGGAAGCGGTGGCCGCCTGTACCGGCAACCATCCCGGAATCACCGCCGTAGTGGGCCTTCCTGTTTGCACCAGGACACAGATGTTCAACTGCGCTGCCGTTGTTTCCCAGGGAAAGGTCCATGGTCTGGTTCCCAAAACTTATATCCCCAACTATAATGAGTTCTATGAAAAGCGTTGGTTTTCCTCCGCCTTGGAGCTAAGTGAGGAAACCATTACCCTCAGCGACGCTCTGAAGGAGATTCCCATTCTGAAAAAGGGTCTGTTTCAAATCGGAGATGGGGCTCTGGTTGGTATTGAAGTTTGCGAAGACCTGTGGACGCCGATTGCTCCCTCCGCCATTTTGGCGCTCAGCGGCGCGGAAGTGATTCTGAACCTTTCCGCCTCCAATGAAACCGTTGGAAAAGCCGCCTACCGCCAGGATATGGTTAGGAATCAGTCCGGCAGCTTAAACTGCATCTACGCCTACTGCTCCGCCGGATACACGGAATCCACCCAGGACATGGTTTTCTCCGGTCAGAGTATAGTCGCGGAAAACGGCAGTCTCCTGCAAAAATCCCGGGACCCCATCGCTACGGACTATCTTCTGGTTCAGGACTGCGATCTGGGCCGCATTCGTTCCGAACGCCGGAAAAACAAAAGCTTCAAGGACACCGCCCTTCAATTTGGAGCGAACCTCACCCCTGTTATCCGGACGGATGCCCCGGCTCTGCGCTCTGACGGCAGCCTCTATCCCATTTCCAAATACCCCTTTCTCCCCTCCTCCAGGCAGGACCGTGCCCAGCGATGCCGGGAAATCTTCCATCTCCAGGCGGCAGGGCTGAAACAACGGTTGTCCGTCATTGGCGGAGCCAGGCCTGTGATCGGGATCTCCGGCGGTTTGGACTCCACGTTGGCACTGCTGGTATCCGTGGAGGCCATGGTCCAACTGGGCCGGCCTGTTTCTGAGGTCTGCGGCATTACCATGCCCTGCTTTGGAACCTCGGACCGCACCTACCGCAACGCCTGGACGCTGATGGAAAAGCTGGGAATCACCTGCAAGGAAATCCCTGTTAAGGAGGCCGTCTCCCAGCACTTTACAGACATCGGCCACGACCCGGATCTGCACAACGGTACCTATGAAAACTCCCAGGCCCGGGAGCGTACCCAGATTCTGATGGACTACGCAGGGATGGTAAACGGCATTGTGGTCGGAACCGGAGATCTCAGTGAGCTGGCCCTGGGCTGGTGTACCTACAACGGCGACCATATGAGCATGTACGGTGTAAACGCCTCCATCCCCAAAACCCTGGTTCGCTGGATGGTGGACGCCATCTCGGAAATGCCCGGCTACGCTGCTGTCCACGATGTTCTCCAGGACATTCTGGACACACCCATCAGTCCGGAGCTGCTGCCTCCGGACCCGGAGGGAAAGATTGTCCAGCAAAGCGAGGATCTGGTAGGCCCCTACGCCCTCCATGACTTCTTCCTGTTCTATGCTCTGCGGTATGGCTTCACGCCCACAAAAATCTACGCCCTGGCCTGCCGGGCCTTTGCCGGGGAGTATGGGGCGCAGACCATCAAGAAATGGCTGAAAACCTTCTATCGCCGGTTCTTCACCCAGCAGTTTAAACGGAGCTGTATGCCGGACGGCGTTAAGGTGGGATCGGTGACTCTGAGCCCCAGAGGAGATTGGCGTATGCCCAGCGACGCCAGTGCCCGGGTATGGTTAAGCGAAGCGGAAGCCCTGTAAAACCCTGTGCCCATAAAAAATCGGAAGGCTGCATGCCTTCCGATTTTTCCGTTTCCTTTATTCCGCGGAGAACTGATCCTTGCCGACGCTGCACAGGGGGCACTCGAAATCCTCGGGTACATCTTCCCACTTGGTGCCGGGGGCAATGCCGCCTTCAGGATAGCCTTCTTCCTCATCGTAAGTCCAGCCGCAGACCTCACAAACGTACTTCATACTTGAAACACTCCTTTCAGATTGCATTTTCACAGAATATCCAGATGGAAATCGGCAATTTCCGTTCCTTTCGAAAATGAAATTGACTTTTTCGGAAAGCTGACATATACTGTGTACAGGAAAAGATTATCTGCTTCTCCATTGCTTTCATAATAGCACAAAAACGAATTCAGTCAAGGAGAGAAATATGAACATTACAAAAGATATTATGTATGTGGGCGTGAACGATCATCAGGTGGATCTGTTTGAAGGACAGTACGTTGTCCCCAACGGCATGGCGTACAACTCTTACGTCATTCTCGATGAGAAGACTGCCGTTATGGATACCGTTGACCAGCATTTCGGTGAAGCGTGGCTGGAAAATGTGAAGGCCGCTCTGGCGGGCCGTACCCCCGATTACCTGGTGGTCCAGCACATGGAGCCTGACCACTCAGCCAACATCAGCCGTTTCCTGGAATGCTATCCCGAGACCATTGTGGTTTCCTCCGCGAAGGCATTTGTGATGATGAAGCAGTTCTTCGGAACCGATTACGCGGACCGCCGGATGGTTGTGGGCGAAGGCTCCACCCTGTGCTTAGGCCGGCACACCCTGACCTTTGTCACCGCTCCCATGGTACACTGGCCCGAGGTCATTGTCACCTATGATGCTTACGACAAGGTTCTCTTCTCCGCCGACGGCTTCGGCAAGTTCGGCGCTCTGGATGTGGAGGAGGACTGGGCCTGCGAAGCCCGCCGGTACTATATCGGCATCGTCGGCAAGTACGGTCCCCAGGTACAGGCCCTGCTGAAAAAGGCTTCCAAGCTGGATATTGCCACCATCTGCCCCCTTCATGGTCCTGTGCTGACCGAGAATCTGGAGTACTATCTGAATCTTTACAACATCTGGTCTTCCTACGGTGTGGAAAGTGAGGGCGTGGTCATCGCCTACTGCTCCATTTACGGACATACCAAAGAGGCGGTTCAGCTGCTGGCGGACACCCTTACCGCAAAGGGCTGTCCCAAGGTCACCGTCACCGACCTGGCCCGGGACGATATGGCGGAAGCTGTGGAGGACGCATTCCGGTATGGTAAATTGGTCCTGGCCTCCCCCACCTACAACGGCGATATCTTCCCCTTTATGAAGTCCTTTATCCATCATCTCACCGAGCGTAACTACCAGAACCGTACCGTTGCCTTTATGGAAAACGGCACCTGGGCGCCAAATGCCGCCAAAGTCATGGCCTCGATGCTGGAAAAAAGCAAGAACCTGACCTATGCGGGCACCACGGTCCGGATTCTCTCCGCCCTGAATGCGGACAGCAAGGCCCAGATTGAAGCCCTAGCGCAGGAGCTGGTATAACATTTCACAATTTCAGAAAAGGGTATGTACCTCCGGGACATACTCTTTTCCTGTTCTGTGGTATTCTTTCCCGACCCTACCCTTTTGATTACCTTCTTTAGGAGTTTAGCACATGAAAAAAAGCAATACAGCCTCAGTTCACGCACTGACCAGCGGGAAGCTTCCCATTCAAATCCTGCTGTTCAGCCTGCCTCTGATGCTGTCCAATGTTTTGCAGGTTCTGTTCAATATGGCGGATATCGCCGTAATCGGTCACTTTTCCGGTTCCCTGTCTCTGGCTGCTGTCGGCTCTACCGCCACAGCCATCGCCCTGTTCACAGGCGTTCTGATCGGTCTGGGCGGCGGCGTCAACGCTCTCATTGCCCGGTACTACGGTGCCCGGGATTATGAGGAAATGCGGCGTACCATCCATTCTTCCGCCCTGATCTGCCTGATCAGCGGCATCATCATGTTGCTGTTCGGATTCCTCTTCTCCCGACCCCTTCTCCGGCTGCTGCAAACCAAGGCGGAAGTTCTGGACAAGGCCACACTCTATATGCAGATCTATTTCTGCGGAATGCCCGCTCTGGCACTGTACAACTTCGGCAACGCCGTCTACAGCGCCATGGGTGACACCAAAAAGCCCCTGACCTTTCTGCTGATTTCCGGCATCCTCAACGTGGTTCTGAACATCTTTTTCGTGGTGGTCTGCCACCTGGATGTCGCCGGCGTGGCACTTGCCTCCATTCTTTCTCAGTATCTGTCCGCGGTTCTGATCCTGCTGACACTCTTCCGCAGCAAAGAGGTTTACGGGATGCGGTTTGGGGAGCTGAAGATTCACAGCAGAAACCGGCGGGAGATTCTGGCCCTGGGGATTCCCTCCGGCCTGCAAAATGGCATCTTCTATCTCGCAAATCTGTTTATTCAGTTCGGCGTTAACACCTTTGATACCATGATGGTGGCGGGCAATTCCGCCGCCGCCAACTCCGACGGTCTGATCTTCGATGTGATGTCCGCCTTCTACACCGCCGCCAGCAGCTTCATCGGGTTAAACTACGGTGCCGGAAACCGGAAGCGGATCAAGCAGAGCTATCTCATTTGTCTGGGCTATGCCTTCGGCATCGCTGCCATTATGGGCGCGCTCCTGGTGGCATTCGGGCCAGAGTTTCTGTCCATCTTCACTTCCGATCCTGCTGTCATTGCAGCCGGTATGAAGCGGCTGACCATTATGGGCGGCCTTTACTGCTTCTCCGCCTTCATGGATACTGCCATTGCCGCCAGCCGGGGCCTTGGCAAGAGTATGGTTCCCATGATTATTGTCATTTCCGGCTCCTGCATCTTCCGGATTCTTTGGGTATTTACGGTGTTTGCCTACTTCCGCACCATTTTTTCCCTGTACCTGCTCTATATCTTCTCCTGGGCCATCACCGGCTCTCTGGAGACCTGGTACTTCCTCCGCTGCTACCGGCGGCTGCCCTGCTGAGTACCCAATAAAACATCCCCGGATTCCGAGATTTCGTCTCAGGAATCCGGGGTTTGTGCTACTTTCGCCCGCCGTGATAACAAAGATATTCCTTGCAGGGATATTGCAGGAGCATATTCAAGGATCTGTCCGCTTTTTCCCTGTCCAGGCAGAACTGGGGGTTTGCGATCACCAGCCTGCCTTCCTCCCATACGGCAGCGTCTCCCGTCACGAGATAGTCGTTGTGAAGCGACCGGATGGAAATGTGTCCCGGTGTATGCCCCGGGGTTTCCAGAATCTCACAGCCGCCGCCCCAGTCAAACACATCTCCTCCGTGCAGCACGGCATCAATCCGCAGAGGCTTGAGGCTTCTGTACCGCGCACAGAAGCTTTCACCCCAGGCCTTTTGCGCCTCCGGCAGGCTATCCTGCATGGCTTCCGCCTGCTGAAGACGGAGATTTTTTTGTTTTCCGGAAAGGTAAGGTTCTTCCACAGCGGAGGCCAGAATCTGAATGCCGGGATATTTTTCCTTTAGCTCCGCAGCGGCGCCGATATGGTCGTCGTCCTGATGGGTCAAAACCAACCTGGTCAGGGACTGGGGCGGAATCTGGTGGAGACGAAGCTGCTGCTCCAGCATTCCCAGGGAGCCAAGATAGCCGCAGTCCACAAGGACAGTATCCCTTTTCCCGAACAGAACCGTGGGATAGAGAACCTGTTCAAAATCCGGGAAGGAGTATCGCAGCTCCAAAATGCTATATTGTCTATTCATGGATATTCTCCAAAATCAGCTGCAAAGCCGATTCTATGGTCTGGTTCCGGATCTCCTCCCGGTTTCCCGGGAAATGGCATTCCCGAACGTCAGTATGCCGTCCGTCCGCGTAGCCGATGAAAACCGTTCCTACCGGGTTTCCGTATTCATCCCCGCCGGGGCCTGCCAGGCCGGTAACGGATACCGCCACGTCCGCTTGAAGCAGCCTCCGGACGCCCTGGGCCATCTGACGGGCAACCGGCTCAGACACCGCGCCATATTGGGTCAGGTCTTCCTCCCGAACACTCAGGACGTTGTGCTTGACCCAGTTGGTGTAGCTGATGACCCCGCCCTTATAGACCTCGCTGCTGCCGGGAACCGCTGTCAGAGCGGCTCCGATGCCGCCGCCAGTGAGGCTCTCAGCGGTGACCAGGCTTTTTCCTGCCAGGGCTGTCAGAACTTCACTGCATAGATTCGTCATAGTAGCTTACCTTGATCTTTTCAATGTTTTCCATAGCCCGCTGAATCAGCGCTTCCCGGTCCAGGTTCCGCTCCGCGTACTGTACCTGTCCCAGAGTAGGCTTGGTCTTGGGATGCTTGGGCGTGAAGACCGTGCAGCAGTCCTCGTAGGGCAGAATGGAGGTTTCCATGGTGCCAATCTTCCGGGCAATGGTGACGATCTCCTCCTTATCCATGCCGATCAGCGGCATGAAAATGGGAATGTCCACCACGGCCCCGGTAACCGCCATGGCCTCCATGGTCTGAGAGGCCACCTGGCCCAGGTTTTCTCCCGTGATCAGCGCCCCGCAGCCATCGCTTTTGGCAAGCCGCATGGAAATTTCCATCATAAACCGCCGCATAATCAGGGTGAAGAATTCCTCCGGACAGTTGTCCCGAATGGCCTCCTGGATTTCCGTAAAGGAAACCACATTGACAGTCATTTTCCCGCAGTATTTGGTGACCAGCCGGGCCAGCTCCACCACCTTGTCCTTTGCCAGCTGGGAGGTATAGGGGTAGGAGAAGAAATGCACCGCCTCTACCTCTACGCCCCGCTTGGCAATCATATAGGCCGCTACGGGAGAATCGATGCCGCCGGAGAGCAGACACATAGCCCGTCCGCCTACCCCTGTAGGCAGACCGCCGGCCCCCGGCTCCGCCGGGCCATGGACATAAGCTGCCAGATCCCGGACCTCAATATACACGGTATATTCCGGGTGGTGCACATCCACCAGGCAGTTTGGATGGGCCTCTGCCAGCCTTCCGCCGATCTCCTGGGAAAGGCCAATAGAGGTCAGGGGGAAATTCTTATCGCTTCGCTTGCTCTCCACCTTAAAGGATTTGGCGCAGTCCAGATCATCCCCCAGGTAGTTCTCCACGGCATCAAAAATGGCGTCCAGATCCTTCTCACAGGAACGGCACCGGCAAAGACTCACCAGGCCGAAAATACTGTGACAGGCCTCCCAGGCCCCATCCACATCCGCTTCTTCATCCATAGGCTCCACATAGACTGTGGACTGCATGATATACACGTCAAAGTTTCCGTAGGCCTTCATCCGGCGGCGGACATTCTGCCGCAGTCTCGCTTCAAACTGGCGCTTGTTAGCGCCCTTCAGGACGATTTCGCCCAGTTTCAGTAAAAAAATCTCTTTCATATACGCTCCTGTCTTGTTTCTAATCATTACCGGTTGCCCAGATTCACTGCCCGGTACTGGATGGCCTCGGCAATGTGCTGAGGTTCAATATGATCGCTGCCATCCAGATCTGCCACGGTTCTCGCAACCTTTAAAATCCGGTCATAGCTTCGGGCCGTTAAACCCATGGTGTCAAAGGCCTGCTTCATCAGCGCCGCGCTTTCCTCGCTGAGGGCACAGTACTGCCGCATTTCCTCCGGCCCCATTCGGGCGTTGCACATATTCCCGGTGCCGAAGCGCCGGTTTTGAATATCCCGGGCCCCATTGACCCGGGCCTGGATAGCGGCAGAAGGCTCCGCTTCCGCCCTCGCCCGAAGCTCTTCAAAGTGAACCGACGGAACCTCCACCACAATGTCAATCCGATCCAGCAGCGGCCCGGAGATTCGGCTGCGATAGTGTTCCACATCCTTTTCAGAGCATTTACACCGACCGGAGGGGTCCCCGTACCAGCCGCATTTGCAGGGATTCATGGCGCACACCAGCATAAATTCCGCAGGGTAAGTCACCGCCCCGGATACCCGGGAAATGGTCACCTTCCCATCCTCCAGGGGCTGGCGCATGAGGTCCAGTGTATCCTTCCGGAATTCCGGCATTTCGTCCAGGAACAGCACACCCTTATGGGCCATGGAAATCTCCCCGGGCTTTGGATTGCTTCCGCCGCCGGTAAGGCCCGCGTTGGAAATGGTATGATGGGGCGAGCGGAAGGGACGTCGGGTCACCAATGGATTTTTGGCTGTCAGCAGGCCCATCACGGAATAGATCTGACTGACCTCCAGGGATTCCTCCCAGGTCATGTCCGGAAGGATAGAGGGCAGCCGCTTGCTGAGCATACTTTTACCGGAACCGGGAGGCCCGATAAGAAGCACATTGTGGCTTCCCGCCGCCGCAACCTCCAGGGCACGCTTGACATTCTCCTGTCCCAGGACGTCTTTAAAATCCAGACCAGTGCTTCTGTCCCGCTCCGGAAGCCACAGAGGCTCTTCCTCCAGCTTCGTCTCCCCATTCAAATGGGCAGCCAGCTCAGCCACATTCCGCACCGGAATGATGGCAGGTCCCCGGGCCAGGGTTGCCTCCGCCGCGTTCTCCGCCGGAACATAAATGGTTTCGATTCCCTCCCGTTTCGCTGCCAGCGCCATGGGAAGCACCCCGGAAATGGGTCTGACCTGTCCGTCCAGGCTGACCTCTCCCAGGAAAGCGCTGGTGGAGGGCGGACGGCGAACGGCTCCCGATGCCGAGAGGATGCTCAAAAGGATGGGAAGATCGTAGTGGGCGCCTGCTTTCTTGAGGCTGGCAGGGGCCAAATTTACGGTGATCTTGCTGACCGGAAAGCTCAGTCCGCTGCTCTTCGCCGCGGCGCGGACCCGGTCTCTTGCTTCCTTTACCGCCGCGTCCGGAAGGCCTACAATATCGAAGCCCGGCAGTCCGCCGGAAATATAACACTCCGCCGTCACCACCCGGCCCTGAATGCCGGTGACAGCCAGGGTTTTTACGCTGCAAATCATGTTTTCTCCCCCCTTCTGTTTTCATAACCCATGATACTATATCCTCTCTAAAAACGCAATCTTTTTTCTCTGGGCCGTTCCGTTTCCATAAATATCCATTTCTTCCGCAGGTTACACAGTTTCCCTCAAACGTACTTGTTTAAAACCATGAAAATTTCACAACATGGTCGTTTCATGCCTTTACAAAACGGGGAAAAGGTGTTATTATAGATGCGACAAAAATTGAATACTTTAGGAGGTATTTCATTTTGGCAAGA
>CAYRDE010000067.1:0-10297 GCA_964422935.1 uncultured Oscillospiraceae bacterium
GACAAAGATGCCCTGAGCGGTCTCGGGACGGAGATAGCAGGTGGAGGAGGAATCCTCGGTGACGCCGATCTGGGTTTTGAACATCAGGTTAAAATTCCGGATGGAAGTAAAGTTGTGCTTGCCGCAGTTGGGGCAGACCACGTCCTCGTGGGAGGCGATGAAATCATTCATCTCGGCAGGCTTCATGGCATCCACATTCACAGCCTTGCCGCTTTCGCTGGCCTCGATGAGCTTGTCGGCGCGATGGCGGGCGCCGCAGCCCTTGCAGTCAACCAATGGGTCGGAGAAGGAGCCAACGTGACCGGTGGTGACCCAGGTCTGGGGGTTCATCAGGATGGCGGCGTCCAAGCCCACGTTGTAGTCGGACTCCTGGACAAACTTCTTCATCCAGGCCTTCTTCACGTTGTTCTTAAACTCCACACCCAGGGGGCCGTAGTCCCAGGAGTTGGCAAGGCCCCCGTAAATCTCGGAACCGGCATAGACGTAGCCCCGGTTCTTGCAGAGGTTGACGATCATATCCAGTGTTTTTTCGCTGTTCTTCATTTTATATCCTCCAAAAAGTGGTTTTCTTTCCTTGAAGTTTCATTATATGCTGATATTCCCGGAAAATCAAGTGTTTTCCGTGTCCGTCGGGCGGAAGTCTTCTCCCAGGTCCCCGATCATCATTTCATAGACCCGATTGCTGATATCCACCGTGGTCATACCCTGGTATGCTTCCGGCTGGATCACCCCCACCAGATGGAGGGGCACATGGGTCGCTTTCAGCCGTTTCAGGTTGTGGAAGATGCTTTTCGTATTCTGAATGGTGCACACCACAATGGGCACCTTGGTCTTCTGGGCGATCTTAAAAACCCCGCTGCGGAAATGGTGGAGCTTTCCGTCCTTGCTGGTGTAGCCCTCGGGGAAGACACAGACGGAAACCTCATCGTTTTTGATCAGCTGGATACACTTTAGAATTACCTTTAAGGCCTGCCGGTCGTCCTCCCGATCCAGGGGCTGGCAGAGGATTTTGTGCATGAACTTATTGATAATAAATAAATCCATGTTTTCCTTTTTGGTGATAAAGGCAATTTGGTCCTTCCGGAAAGCGTTGAGCAGAATGCCGGGGTCCGCCACAAACAGGTGATTGCATACCAGCAGGAACCGCCCTTCCCGGGGGACCTGTTCAAATCCCTCCTTGTGAAGCCTGACGCCCACCAGCATCATCAGGGCCTCAATATACACATCCATGACCCGGCGGTAAAAGGGGTCGTCATGTTCCGCCTGGGGCTGGGACAGATCCACCCGACCGCAAACCCAGCACAGATACCCAAAGGCCGCCAGAAGCAGCACAAGATAGACAGCTGCAAACAGGGGCAGGCACCACCAAAGACTCCACCCGAAGAGCAGGCACATCCCCAGGGCCAAAACCGCAGACGCAGCGGCAATTCCTTTTAAAAGCATAGCTTTCCTCCTGTTTTTTCTTCTTATTCCAATCTGCTTCCATTTTTATTATTATACTCGTTTTCCACAGGGGGCACAAGAGAAAAAAGTCAACAAAGAGTTTTTTCACAAAAGGGTGGAAATTGGGGGAATAGACTGGTATAATATCATTTATATTTTATGATCCATCCACTCGTGAAAAGGAGGGAATCTCCCATGAAGCAAGCAAAGCTTACCGCCCGTCTGCCGTGGATCGTCTCGGCTCTGGGCGTTGTGGGTCTGGCAATGCGCTGGTGCCTATATCGGGTAGGTCTGGACAGCCGAATGCTGCTCGGCCCCGGGCATCCTCTGGAGATCCTGGTGTGGCTGCTGACCACCGCCACAGCGCTAATGATTATTCTGTATACCCGGAAGCTGCGGGGACCGAATGTCTTCGAGGAAAACTTCTTCCCTTCCCAGGTCGGCACTGCAGGCTGCTGCACCGCCGCTTTCCTCATCTGCTACACCGTGCTGTCCATGCCCGCGAAAATTCCCGGCCCTCCGGGCCTTGCGTGGAAGGTGCTGGGCGTTCTCTGCGCTCCCAGCCTGCTGATTGCCGGTTACGGTCGCCTGACCGGGCAGAAAAATTGTTACCTGGCCTTTCTGGTGCCCTGCCTGTTTTACCTGTTCCATATCATCACCCACTACCGGGTCTGGAGCAGCGAGGCCCAGCTGCAAACCTTCTTCTATCCGCTGTTCACATCCATTGCCATGACCTTTTTCCTGTTCTATACCGCTGCCTTTGCCGTGGATATGCCCTATCGGCGGCATCAATTGATCGCCGGACTTTCCGGGATTTTTCTGTCCCTGGTGGAGCTGTCCCGTACAAGCTACCCCTGGCTGTGTCTGGCTGGCGTGATTCTGTGCCTGACCTGCCTGTGCGCCCCTATTCCCGGAACAGCTCAAACAGAAGGAGGGAACGACCATGTTCCTGCCTGATACCGTCCAACAATGCATCGCCGCCCTGGAGCAGTCCGGCTATGCCGCCTATGCGGTAGGCGGCTGCGTCCGGGATGCCCTGCTGGGGCTGACCCCTACGGACTATGACCTTTGCACTTCCGCCCTGCCTCAGGAAACGGAGGCCGTCTTCTGCCGCTGCCCGCTGGTGCTGGCAGGGGAAAAGCACGGCACCGTAGGCGTGGTCACGGACTGCGGTCTGGTGGAGATTACCACCTTCCGGAAGGAAGGCGGCTACCGGGACAGCCGCCACCCGGACTGGGTACGCTTCATTCCCCGGGTGGAAAACGATTTAGGCCGCCGGGATTTCACCATTAACGCCATGGCCTTCTCCCCCAGCCGGGGACTGGCAGACCCCTTCGGCGGTCAGAAGGATCTGGAAAATAAGGTCCTTCGGGCAGTGGGCGATCCCACCCAGCGGTTTGTGGAGGACCCTCTGCGGATTTTGCGCGGAGTCCGGTTCGCTGTACGGTTTCAGCTGGAGGTGGAGCCGGAAACCTGCAAGGCCATGTTTTCTCAAGCTCCCCTGATGGCCTCCCTGGCCCGGGAGCGGGTTTTTGAGGAGCTGTGCAAGCTGCTGCCTCTGGTCCGGGCTGAGGACCTGATCCGGTTTGCTCCCATTTTGGCAGAGGTGATTCCGGAGCTGAAGCCTATGATTGGCTTTGACCAGCGCAGTCCCCATCACGCCTATGATTTGTTTACCCATACTGCCCATGTGGTGGAGGCGGTTCCCCGGGAGCTGCCTCTGCGATGGGCGGCGCTGCTCCATGACATTGGAAAGGTTCCCTGCTTTACCACCGATGAAACCGGTCGGGGCCACTTCTATGGTCACGCCCAGGTGGGTGGAGATATGGCGGAGGCAGTCCTCCGCAGACTAAAGGCCCCCAATGCCCTCCGGGAGGAAGTTGTCACCCTGATCCGGAATCACATGGCCCCCAGAACCACCAAAAAGGCCCTGGCCCGCCTGGGCAGCCGTTTGGGCTTTGATACCGTCCATTCCCTTCTGCGCCTCCAGGCGGCGGACATGGGCAGCAAGGGAACCGGGGAGCAGGAAACCGACATGGTCTTTCCCCCCCTTTACGCCCTGCTGGAGGAGCTTCGCCGGGAGAACGCCTGTCTGACCGTAAGGGACCTGGCTGTAAACGGCAACGACCTGAAAGCCCTCGGGCTCACGGGAAAGGCCATTGGAGATGCCCTGGACACCCTTCTTGAACAGGTGCTGGAGGAAGCCCTTCCCAACGAAAAGGAAGCACTGTTAACTTTTCTGCAAAGGTAACGCAGTTTGCCGCCCCCTCCGGGCGGCAAACCCATCCATAAGGAGGTTCCCATGAAGAAACGATGGCTTGCCCTGCTTCTGGCCCTTGCTCTGCTGCTCAGCGGATGCGTCATTGAAATTGGACCGGTTCAAACTACCTCAGAAAATCTGACCATCCACTTTATTGACGTGGGCCAGGCAGATTGTGCCCTGCTGGAATGCGGCGGAGAATTTATGCTCATTGACGGCGGCAACCGGGAGGACGGTCAGCTTGTGGTCTCTTATTTGGAGCAGCAGGGGGTACAGTCCCTGAAAGCAGTGGTTTGTACCCATGCCCATGAGGATCATGTGGGCGGCCTGCCCTCTGTGCTGGCAGTCTATCCCACGGAGGCGGTGTATGCCCCCACCAACACCTATGCCTCCAAAATCTTTGACAGCTTTCTCTACTATACCGATCAGCAGCGGCTTTCTGTCACCATCCCCGCCCCGGGGGACACCCTGACCCTGGGAAATGCCACCCTCACCGTCCTGGGGCCTGTGAAATCCTACCCCGACGCCAACAACACCTCCATCGTCCTGAAAGTAGACTTCGGCGAAACCGCCTTCCTCTTCACCGGGGATATGGAGACCCAGGCGGAGTCTGACATGCTAAACTACTGGGATGGGCGCATGGATTTTTCCTGCGATGTCCTGAAGGTAGGGCATCACGGCTCTGACACCTCCACCAGCTATCGGCTTTTAAATGATGTGAACCCTACCTACGGTGTGATCTCCGTAGGAAAGGACAACGACTATGGTCATCCCCATAAGGAGCCTTTGGCACGGCTGAAGCAGGCCGGGGTGGTGGTTCTCCGGACAGATCTGCTGGGCCATGTGATTGCTCAAAGCGACGGTCAGGCCGTTACCTTTACCTGGGAGAACCAGAACGCCCAGCCGGAGGACGTAGAGCCGGGGGACAGCCGGTTTATTGGAAATAAGAACTCCAAAAAGTTCCACGCACCCGGATGCGCCAATCTCCCCATCGAAAAGAACCAGGTCATTTTTGACAGCTACCAGGATGCCATCGATGCGGGCTATGCCCCCTGCGGAAGCTGCATCGGATAGTCTTTTGGGGCAGCGCAAAGGAACAGCGCTGCCCCAAATAATTTTGAAAAACCTCTTGACTCTCTCGTTACGTTATGGTGTATGATGGTTCCTGTGAAAGATCACAGGAGCCGTTTTATTTCAGTGCCTGCACCTGGCCCCTGCGAGGCAGCCGGTGCAGATGCACATATTTCGAAAGGGGGCGGAGCCATGAAAACGGTGACACAAGTGGCGGAAATGACTGGCATCAGTGCCAGAACCCTGCGGCATTACGACGATATCGGCCTGTTAAAGCCCACCACATTAACAGAGGGCGGCTACCGGCTGTACGATGACCAGGCGGTGGAAAGATTGTATCTGATTCTGATCTACCGGGAACTGGGGTTTCCCCTGAAGGAAATCAGTGGGATTCTCACCGCCGGGGATTATGACCGGAACCGGATTCTGGAAAAACAAATCAAATTGCTGGAGCAAAAGAAAACCCACCTGCAAAATCTGATTCATTTTGCGATGGGACTGAATATGATAGGAGTGAGATATTTGGAATTTGAAAACTTTAAGGTCGGCGAACTGGACGATTACAGCGCCCAGGCGGAAGCGCTCTACGGAAAGACGGAGGCCTACCGTCAGTCCCAGGAAAAGGCAAAGGGACGGACAGCGGAGCAGCAGGGCCAGCTGAACCAAAGGGTCATGGCAATGTTTGAAAGGCTGGGGCAGATGCAGTCTCTTTCCCCGGACAGTAGCGAGGTTCAGGCCTGGGTCCGGGAACTGCAAGGGTTCTTTACGGAGCACTTCTACAACTGCACCCAGGAGATTCTGCTGGGACTGGGTGATCTGTACGCGGGAGGCGGCAGCATGACGGAAAACATCGATGCCGCAGGGGGGAAAGGCACCGGCGCTTTTGCCCGGGAGGCCATTCGCATTTACTGCGGAAAGTGAACATCAGAAGGTTACAAGCAGCCATATTATGCCTCCGTACAGGCTATGTATAGCCTAATAGTAGCACACATAGCCTATATTGTCCAGCTGAATTGTTTATGCTTATAAACAATTCAGGAGGCGATATATTAATGGATACAGTAACAGCCGTTAGGGACAGAATTCTTGTCCTTTGCGAAGAGCGCAATATCAGTATCAACAAGCTTGCCACAATTTCTGCTTTGCCACCATCCAGCATCAAAAACATTCTCTACGGAAAAAGCCAGAATCCTAAGCTTTTGACAATTAAGATGATTTGTGACGGTCTGGATATGACACTGGGCGAATTCTTTTCTACGCCGGAATTTGACGCATTGGAGCAAGAAATTCAATAAAGAAGGGGGGCTGTTTTCACAGTCCCCCTTTTATGATCCTTCATCCTTCCCATATACCTCCCTCAGAGAAAAATTCTCTGAATAATTTTCCCATGGCTGGCAAACAATACCATCGGAAATCAATTTTGGAGGTATGAACCATGTATCGTATACGAGCCATTCCCTTTCTGACCGCCCTGGGCTGTGTCTTTTCCCTGGCTGGGACGGTATCTGCTTTGGAGGTGGAGAGCGACAGTGTGTACTGTTTTTCCCCTGAGGATTTTTCCCCGGAGGAGGCCATCTCCGGCATCTGCATCACCGACCTGCCCCAGGAAAAGGGCAGCGTCATGCTGGGCACCCGGGTCCTCCGGACTGGGGATATCCTCACCGCTGACCAGGTGTCCCAAATGACCTTCTGCCCTGTGCGGACCGAAACGGACCAGAGCGCCCAGGTAAGCTACCTGCCCATTTTCCCGGACCGGGTGGCGGAAAATGTGACCATGACCATCGGTATCCGGGGCAAGGAGGATCTGGCCCCCGTGGTGGAGGACTCCGCAGTGGAGACCTACAAGAACGTCGCCGCCAGAGGCGCGGTCAAGGCCACCGACCCGGAGGGGCAGTCCCTGACCTATACCATTACCCGGGCGCCCAAACGGGGCAATGTAACCATCCAGCAGGACGGCAGCTTCGTCTACACGCCGAAAAAGAATAAGATCGGCATCGATTCCTTTACCTTCACCGCTGCCGATCCCGCCGGGAATGTGTCCCGGGAGGCAACCGTTACCATCACCATTCTCAAGCCCACGGAGGCCGCTCTCTATACGGACACCCTGGGAAAGGACTGCCAGTTCGCCGCGGAATGGATGAAGAACACCGGCATTTTCATTGGGGAAACCCTGGGCGGAAACCCCTGCTTCTGCCCGGACAAGCCCGTTTCCCGGGGAGAGTTTGTGACCATGCTGGTAAAGGCGCTGGATATCCCTGCCGATGAGGACCTGTGCTACACCGGCTATACCGACGAGATTCCCCAATGGCTCCAGCCCTATCTCGCCGCCGCCATGCGGGCCGGCCTGACCTCCGGGCTTCCGGATCAGGAGGTCTTTGGAGCCAATACCGCCATCACCGGCGGAGAGGCCTCCGTTTTG
Source organism: uncultured Oscillospiraceae bacterium (assembly GCA_964422935.1). GTDB lineage: Bacteria > Bacillota > Clostridia > Oscillospirales > Oscillospiraceae > Faecousia. The sequence goes on from CAYRDE010000067.1 coordinate 7,194, forward strand.
CTCTGCAATGCCTTAAAGCTCCCCGCCGCCGAAATCCCGGCAGAGGATTCCGCCCCCGCCTGGGCCCAGGAGGCATTGGCGAATCTGAGCAGTCAGGGAATCTCCCTGGAGGCGGAAGGCCCCGTCACCCGGAGCATGGCTGCCCAGGTACTGTATCTGGCAAGCAGACTGAATCGTTCCTGACGGAATCCGTGCTGCCATGGCAGGGCTTTCAATACAGAAAGGGGGCTGGTCACTGTCTGACCAGCCCCTGGCTTGTTTTTTTACATCGTTTCCAGAATCCGCCGGGCTACATACACGCCGCTGGCGGAGGCGTGGGACAGGGAGTGGGTCACGCCGCTGCCGTCACCAATGACGTACAGTCCCTTGTGCCGGGTCTCCAGATTCTCGTCCAGAGATACCTCCATGTTGTAGAATTTCACCTCCACGCCATAGAGCAGGGTATCGTCGTTGGCGGTGCCGGGGGCGATCTTATCCAGGGCGTAGATCATTTCAATGATGCCGTCCAGAATCCGCTTGGGCAATACCAGGCTCAGGTCGCCAGGGGTGGCTTTTAAAGTGGGCCGGACAAAGCTCTCCTCCATCCGGGCCGTGGTGCTCCGACGGCCCCGGATCAGATCCCCGAACCGCTGGACAATGACGCCGCCGCCCAGCATGTTGCTCAGCCGGGCAATGGATTCACCATAGCCGTTGGAATCCTTGAAGGGCTCGGAGAAATGCTTGGCAACCAGCAGGGCAAAGTTGGTGTTTTCCGTGTGCTGGTCCCCGGATTCGTAGCTGTGACCATTGACGGTGATGATGCCGTTGGTGTTTTCGTTGACCACAATGCCGTGGGGATTCATGCAGAAGGTGCGGACCTTATCCTCAAATTTTTCCGTCCGATAAACAATCTTGCTTTCGTACAGCTCGTCGGTCAGGTGGGAGAAAACCACAGCGGGTAGCTCCACCCGGACGCCGATGTCCACCCGGTTACTCTTGGTGGGAATGTCCATTTCCTGGCAGACATGCTCCATCCACTTCGAGCCGCTTCTGCCTACGGAAATCACGCATTCCTTGCAGGTAAATTCCCCCCGGGCGGTAGTGAGCCGGTAGCCCGCCTCCATCTTGCCCACATGCTCCACGGCGGTGTCGAAGAAGAAGCTGACCTTGTCCTTCAGGAAGTCATAGAGATTTCCCAGAACCTGGTAGTTGATATCCGTGCCCAGATGGCGGACCGAGGCATCCAGAAGCTGCAAGCCGTTCTGGATACACAGCTTTTTGATGTGGGTGCCGGTGGTGGAATACATCTTGGTGCCCTCGCCGCCGTAGCGCATATTGATGTCGTCCACATAGTGCATCAGCTCCAGGGCCTTTTCCTTGCCGATGTACTCATACAGGGTGCCGCCGAAGTCGTTGGTCACGTTGTACTTACCGTCGGAGAACGCCCCCGCCCCGCCAAAGCCGCTCATAATGGAGCAGGTCTTGCAGCCGATGCAGCTTTTGATCTTCTGCCCGTCAATGGGACACTTCCGCTTGTCCAGGGCGTGGCCCAGTTCAAAAACTGCCAGCTTTAAATCGGGACGGCTGGAGATCAGCTCGTAAGCCGTAAAAATGCCGCCGGGGCCGGCGCCGATGATGGCAATATCGTAATTCATAATGCTCCGTCCTTTGTATTATGGTAGTAGGGGCCAGCGGCGGAAGGGTCCGCGCAGTAAAAAACCGTAAGCAACGGGTCAGAAAAAGCCTCGCTGTTTACGAAAAAAACGAAGAAATGGTGGAAACCGTCTTATTTTTCATTAGCCTTTGTTATCATATCATGGGCCCGGGGAAAAGTAAAGGAGAAAAAAGCGGATTCATAAATATTTAAGGAAGCTCTGATTAAATCGGCAAGAGCTGATAGCGAGAGATTTTGGCACAGCCGAAAGTTCTGAAACCGGGGGAATACTGGATGTATTTCCCGGTTTTAGAGCTGCGCGGATGGGGCAAAAGATCCGCTACTCAGCCGCAGACGATTTATTCAGAGTTTCCTTAAACTCCCGCCCCTCAGGAGGAGTCAGAAATTTACAGGAAATCTCCGGCTTTCTCCGAAAATATTTCACAAATCCCGGAGAATTTCCAAAGAATAAATCGGATAAACGCCGAAAACAGGGGAGCGTTTTGGGAGTAAGGAAAATTGGCCTCTGTCCCCGTTTTTTTCCGGAGGAGAAGAAAAGCATCGGGAAAATAGATTTAATCCGTACAAAAATACCGAAAAGGTTAATTTTTGGTGATTTTATCCTGTTTTTACGCACAACGCGAAAAAATACCGGCATTTTATCCAAATCTGGAAGGATTTTTCCCCTTTCGTCAATTGACCGGAGGGCAAAAATCTGGTATGATATCACCATCCCAGTTAAGACGAGGTAAGGAGGGAGTTCATATGAGTCTGCTGGTAAGCAATATATCCGCCGCCGTGTGGCTGATCCTGCTGATCGGATTTCTGATCGTGGAGGCAGCCTGTCCCATTCATCTGGTATCCATCTGGTTCGCCGCCGGTGCTTTGGTCGCTCTGCTGGTAAGCCTGGTGGGAGCGGCACTGTGGCTGCAAATCACTCTGTTCATCCTGGTGTCCGGCGTTCTGCTGGCCCTGCTGTGGCCCATGGTACGAAAGTACATGAAGCCGAACCTCACCGCCACCAACGTGGATGCTCTGGTCGGAGCCCTGGGCATCGTGGTCAGTCCCATTGATAACGTGGACGCCGTGGGTCAGGTGAAGCTGAACGGTATGGAATGGAGTGCCCGCAGCACCACAGGAGATCCCATCCCCCAGGGCGTCAAGGTTCGGGTGGACCGGGTGCAGGGTGTGAAGGTTTTCGTAACCCCTGCGGAAGTTCCCGAAGAAGTGAAGTAACAAAAAAGGAAAAGACATTTTCCCAATTGGAGAAAAACAGGAGGTAAATTTATGGGTCTTATCATTTTGGTCGTTGTCATTCTCATTGCGTTCATCATCATCATTACCAACATTGCCGTTGTCCAGCAGTCCCGGGCCTATGTCATTGAGCGGCTGGGCGCCTTCCACAGCGTATGGGGTGTGGGCCTTCACTTCAAGGTTCCCTTCCTGGATCGGGTGGCCCGGAAGGTCAGCC
>CAYRDE010000068.1:0-9870 GCA_964422935.1 uncultured Oscillospiraceae bacterium
ATCTTCAGAGCCACAATCTGACGCCTTAGCCAACTAGGCCATACCCACCATATTCAATTACTGAACTTCTGCAACAGGGAGGTTTTTCCTATGCCTTTTCGAGACGCTTCTGGAATACGCCAGAAGCATTTGTATTGAATGGTTCGAGTCCCTTCTTGCTTCTTCGTTTTCGGGACGGAACCTGGCATTAGACCGGGTGAGCTTTTCTGGGGCGTTGTGGTACGCCAGAAGGGACCCGGGACCGAAATTTCCTTTGGAAATTTCGAAAGGAGGCAAAGCCGTCCAGCCGGCTTTGCACAAATGCCCACCGGGCATTTGTATTGAATGGTTCGAATCCCTTCTTGTTTCTTCGTTTCCGGGACGGAACCTAAAATGCAACCTGTCGGGGTTTCTGGGAACCTTGTGGTACGCCAGAAGGGACTCGAACCCCCGACCTACTGCTTAGAAGGCAGTTGCTCTATCCAGCTGAGCTACTGGCGCATGGTATTTGGAGCGGGTGACGGGAATCGGACCCGCGTATCCAGCTTGGAAGGCTGGTGTTCTACCATTGAACTACACCCGCAGATCCCTGTTACCTTGCTGATTCAGCCATAGAATTTTAACATGAATGCGTTAATCTGTCAAGGCCTTTTTCAGAATTTCCGGGATTTTCTCATAAATCACCGCAGCAACCGCACCGTCGCCGCAGGGGCAGACATTCGGAAAACGATCCGCAACGACGCCATCGGCGGGAGAGAAGGCATAATCCGCGTCGTAAAGCATGGGCAGGTCATTTTCCGCGTCACCCACGCAGACCAGAAATTTCTTTCCCAGCTGCTTTTTCAGCTCCAGGGCAGACCGACCCTTGGAGACACCTTTTGCGTGAACGTCAATAATGCGGGTAGCTGCCCGGAAAACCTCGCAATGCGCTCCAAACCGTTCCCGTAAAATTTTCTCCGCATTGTCAATTTCCCGGATTTCCTCCTCCGTTCCGCTGAAAAAGCTGGCAACGGTCACATCGGTGAACCGACCATAGAGGGTGAATTTCAGGAAAGGACCCAGGTCGTCACCGGGCTGGGCAAAGCCATGGGCGCACTGATTGTTGTCGTTGAAGGCATCCCAGGTGGGATTTTCCCGAAACCGGTAATGGGCCTTGGTCCCCTGTACCTCAACGGTTAATCCGGGAAACCATTCCTCACACTTATGAACGGTTTCCCATAAATCCATCTGGATTTCATGGAGAAACGCAAAGGCTTCCTGGTTCAGATCATAGGCAGCGGAACCGTTATACAGCAGCAGCGGCGCGTTTACGGGAACCTTGTCCCGGAATACCTTTGTCATAGGCACACTGCGGCCCGTGTTGACGGTAAAGGCGCCGCCGTTCTCCATGAAATACCGGATGGCCTCCAGGTTCCGTTCCGGAATGGTAGAATCCGGGGCGGTTAGGGTCCGGTCATAGTCCACTGTCAGCAACACATCAGAAAAAAGTCCCATAAAATTCGCCTCAATCAAAGAGTTTCTGAACCGCTCATTTTTCTGAGCTTTTCCAATACATCCGTAAAATACTGTGGAAGCGGCGCAAAGACCATCACGGGCCTGCCGTCTCTGGGGTGCCGGAAGCACAGCGCTCCAGCGTGAAGACACTGGCTGGTCTGTCCCAGCTCCGCATTTTTGTGTCCATAGACCGTGTCCCCCAGAATGGGGTGACCAATGTAGGCCATATGAACCCGAATCTGGTGGGTTCGCCCGGTTTCCAGGTTACAGCGAATGTGGGTATAGCCACGGTAGCGCTGCACCACCTCCCAGTGGGTCACAGCGTTTCGGGAATTGCGCTGGGTAACACACATCTTCTTCCGGTCGCTGGGATGGCGTCCAATGGGCGCGTCAACCGTTCCCCTGTCCTCTTTCAGGTTGCCGCAGACAATGGCCTCATAGGTTCGGGCCATGGTATGGTCCTTCAATTGGGAGGCCAGCATGGTGTGGGCATAGTCATTTTTCGCCACAGCCAGCAACCCTGAGGTGTCCTTGTCGATCCGGTGGACAATGCCGGGGCGCAGCTCACCGTTGATACCGCTGAGACTGTCCCCCATGGCGTAGAGCAGACCGTTGACCAGGGTGTCATCGCTGTGTCCTGCCGCCGGATGGACCACAAGCCCCTTTGGCTTGTTGATGACCAGCACATCCTCGTCTTCATATACGATTTCCAGAGGCATCTCGGTGGGTACGATGTCCACAGGCTTTGCCTCCGGGACGGTGTAGCACACCTGGTCCCCGGGACTTAAGCGGTCGTTTTTCTTTCCGGGCTTGCCGTTGACATGGACATGTCCCTCTTCGATGAGCTTTTGGGCGGCGCTGCGGCTCATAGTTTCGCCGGTGCGGGCAAGGAAAGCGTCCAGCCGTTCCCCGGGAAGATCAGCCTTTAGAACCATGCTTTTTCTCGTCCTTCCAAAATTTCTTATTCCAGAATACCAGGTGAATCATCAGCAGCGCGCAGCCGCAGGTAATGAAGCAGTCCGCCACATTGAATACGGGAAATTCCATGAATACGGTTTCGAACATATCCACCACAAAGCCCTGACGAATCCGGTCAATCATGTTGCCCAGACCGCCGGCGTAGATGGCGGCAATGCACCACCGCTCAAACTTCACAAAGCCCATGGGCTTACGAAAATACTCGTACAGTACAATGCCGGTAAAAATGAGGAATATCAAAAGAAACAGCCCCTGATGCCCCTGGAAGGAGGAAAAGGCAGCTCCGTTGTTCTGCACATAGGTCAGATCCAATACACCCGGCAGGAAAGGAATCGACTCTCCCAGAGGGATATGAATTACGGTCAAATATTTCGTTACCTGATCCAGTACCACAGCCAGAGCGGCAAACAGGGCATAAAACAAAAACTGCATGGGATGTCCTCCTTTTGTCACGGATTTTATTATACACAGCCGGAGACGAAAAGTCAATGAAGGGCTGCCTTTCCTCCGCACCGCCGAAAAAGGTAAAAAAACCCGCCCCAGGTATTCCCGGGACGGTGCTACTAGAGCCATATGGAATTATTCCGAGAAACGCCGTGCGGCCTCCAGAAACGCCGCGAACTGTTCCTCGCTGCACTTGGCAGATACGGTAAGAGGGCTGGTGCAGTCCAGGCAGAACATTTCCATGAAGCTGCCGCCGTTGACCATGTGATGCCCGTCCTCAACCTCCACAGGGAAGCCCATGGTGGTGGCAAGACTGACAAATTCCTGAACATCCTGAACGGATTTAAGTCTGACCGTAAATTGCCTCATAAAAGCTCCCCCATCAACTGTACAAATATGCCTTTATCGTGTATAATGGGGGGCATGACCGACATCGACGCCGTCTTCCCATTTCCCTTTGGATATACTTTATTATAGCAGGCCGTCCTAAAATTTCAAGATGTCGGTTTGGACGATTAACACAATTTATCATATTAAATTTTGGTGGTTTTAACAAATGAAGTTTGCTTTTTACACCCTTGGCTGTAAGACAAATCAGTACGAGACCCAGGCAATGGAGCGTCTGCTCGTCCAGAAGGGGCATACCATCGCCTCCTTTTCGGACAGCTGTGACGGCTATATTGTCAACACCTGTTCCGTCACCGCTGTGGCGGACAAAAAGAACCGGGCCGTGATCCGCCGGTGCCGCCGGGAGCATCCGGAGGCGATTTTGGCGGTTTGCGGCTGCTATTCCCAGCATGACAGTGAGGCTGTCCGGAAGCTGGGGGTGGATGTCATCGGCGGCAGCGCCGACCGGCAGGCCTTTGTGGAGCTGGTTGTGTCCGCTGCCCGGGACAGGGCTCCCAGGGAAAGCCTGGACAACGCCCTCCGCCGCCGGGAATTTGAGATTCTTCCGGCGGGAGGCCTGGAGGAGCGGACCCGGGCCATGCTGAAGGTCCAGGACGGCTGCGTCAATTTCTGCACCTATTGCATCATTCCCTACACCCGAGGCCCCATCCGTTCGGCGCCTCTCGACCTTGCGGTGGAGCAGGCCCGGGAACTGGCTGCCCGGGGGTACCGGGAGATCGTGATCACCGGAATTGAGATTGCCGGCTGGGGCGCGGATTTGCCGGGAAAGCCTCCCGTGTCCGACCTGATTGAAGCCGTCTGCCAGGCGGTGCCGGACCTGCGAATCCGCCTGGGCTCTTTGGAGCCAAGGATTGTGACAGAGGCATTTTGCGAAAGGTTATGGAACCTCCCCAATCTCTGTCCCCAGTTCCACTTAAGCATGCAAAGCGGCTGTGACACGGTGCTTGTCCGGATGAAGCGGAAGTATGACACCGCCCGATACTACCAAAGCGTTCAGCTTTTGAACCGGTACTTCCCCGGCTGCGCGGTGACCACGGATATGATCGTTGCCTTCCCCGGGGAGACAGAGGAGGAATTTGGGGAAAGCCTCCGTTTTATCCGGAAGTGCGGCTTTGCGGATATGCACATCTTCCCCTACTCCCGCCGCCCCGGAACCCCCGCCGACAAAATGCCGGGACAGCTGGGGAACGCGGTGAAGGAGCAGCGGAGCCGGGAGGCCATTGCCGTTGCCGAGGAAATGAGCCGGGCCTACCGGGAAAGGCTGATCGGTACATCCCTGGAGGTACTCTTCGAGGAGCGGGAAGGAGACTTTTTTACCGGTCATGCCCCCAACTATGTGAAGGCCTATGCGGTCGGAGAGAACCTTCACAATGAAATTCGGAAGGTTTTGGTGAAGGAAGTCTATCAGGACGGCGTTTTTGGGGAAATACAGGAATAAATCTTGCGTTTTGCTGCGTTCCATGGTAAGATACGGGAAGCAAAAAAGTGATTGATTCAGGAGGCAACCCATGAAAACCCTGCTGCATATTTGCTGCGCGCCCTGCGCCAACCGCCCCATCGACATTCTGAGAACCGACGGCATTGAGGTCACTGGCTTCTGGTATAATCCCAACATCCATCCCGTCACCGAGTATCGGGCCAGACGGAACTGCCTGGAGGGCTACGCCAAGGAAATTGAACTGCCTCTTATTATGAAGAATGATTACGCTCTCCGGCCTTTCGTCCGGGCGGTGGCTGAGGACATCGGTGGACGGTGCGTCAAGTGCTATGAGATGCGGCTATATGAAACCGCCCGGCAGGCGGCGGAGGGGGGCTTTGACAGCTTTACCTCTTCCCTGTTTATCAGCCCCTACCAGAAGCATGAGCTAATGCGGGAGGTGGCGGAGCGGGCCGCGGCGGAATACGGTGTAAAGTTCCTGTACCGGGATTTCCGGCCTTATTTTAAGGAAGGCCAGGCCTTTGCCCGGGAGCATGGCTTTTATATGCAGAAATACTGTGGCTGCATTTTTTCTGAGGAAGAGCGGTATATGAAGCCGAAGAAGCTGATACCGTGAGGGGCCGCCCTCTCAGTCACGGCCAAAAAGCCGTGCCAGCTCCCCCAAAGGGGGAGCTGGCGCAGCTGTAAGCTGCGACTGAGAGGGTACATTGCGTGCTTTGACTTTGAAATTTTTTGGAGGAACTATGACAAATTTTGAATTTTCCGTCCCCTGCCTGTTCGGTCTGGAGGGCATTGCGGGGGACGAGCTGCGCCGCCTCGACATGGAAAACGTCCGGGTGGAAAACGGGCGGGTGCTGTTTTCCGGCGACGGACGGGCCATGGCAAAGGCCAACGTATGCCTGCGCACCGGCGAGCGGGTGTTGATTGTGCTGGCAGACTTCCCGGCAAAGACCTTTGAGGAGCTGTTTCAGGGAGTCTATCGCTGCAACCTGGAAGATTATATCCCAAAGGACGGCACTTTCCCGGTGAAGGGTCACTGCTTAAACAGCACCCTGATGAGCGTTCCCGACTGCCAGGCCATTATTAAAAAGGCGGCCTCCAGGCGCTTGGGGGAGAAATACGGGGTATCCTGGCTTCCGGAAACCGGCGCCAAATACCAGCTGCAATTCTCCATTATGAATGACCGGGTGCAGCTGTACCTGGATACCTCCGGGCCGGGGCTGCACAAGCGGGGCTACCGGGCCAACGCCAATGAGGCACCCCTCCGGGAGACGCTGGCTGCCGCCATGGTGATGCTGACCCGGTATCGGGGAAGGGACTTTGTATGGGACCCCTTCTGCGGCTCCGGCACCATACCCATTGAGGCGGCGCTGATTGCCCGGAACAAGGCACCGGGCATGTACCGCCGGTTTAACGGGGAATCCTTCCCCTGGGTCCCCGCTTCTGTGTGGGGGGATGTTCGGGCGGAGGCCAAGGACAAGGAATTCCAGGGAAACTACCGGATTCTGGGCAGCGACAACGACCCTAAGTGTGTATCCCTGGCGATGGCAAACGCCCGGAAGGCCGGTGTGGAGAATGTGGCGAAATTCCAGGACGGAGACGCCACCAAAATGAGCCTGCCCTCGGATACCGGTATCCTCATCTGCAATCCGCCCTACGGTCAGCGGATGCTGGAACAGAAGAGTGCCCAGCAGCTCTATGCCGCTTTGGGGCGGCACCTGAAATATGCCGACGGGTGGAAGAAATACATCATCACCTCCGAGCCGGAGTTCGAGCACTACTTTGGAGGGCGCTGCGACAAGAAACGGAAGCTCTACAACGGCATGATCCAGTGCAACTACTTTATGTACACCGGAAACAGCCGAAAAGGGAAGAAATAAACAGATAAAATTGGGAGCGTAGAGATTATGAAGCACCTGTTCATCATCAATCCCGCGGCAGGCAGCCGTGACCGCACCCCCATCTACACCGCCGCCATTGCGGACATCTGTGGCAGGCGGGGCCTTGACTACCGCATTGCAGTTTCCCAGGCTCCCGGTCATTGCCGCCAGCTTGCCCGGGAGGCTGCCCAAACCGGCGAGGAGGTCCGTCTCTATGCCTGCGGCGGAGACGGCACCTTAAATGAGGTGGCCTCCGGGGCGGCGGGCTATCCCAACGCCTCCGTCACAGCCTACGCCGGAGGCAGCGGCAACGACTTTGTCAAGCTCTTTGACGATCCCCAAGCCTTCTATGATCTGGAGCGGCTGCTGGACGCGGAAGAGGTTTCCTTCGACATGATCCGCTGCAACGACGCCCTTTCCCTAAACATCTGCTCTGTGGGACTGGATGCCCGGATTGGAACGGATGTGGCAAATTACAAGCGGTTCCCTCTGATCCAGGGCTTCCGGGCCTATCTGCTGTCCACCCTGATCAATGTGATCCGGGGCATTTCCGAACATTATGTGGTGGAAATTGCGGGGGAAACCATTGACGGCGAGATGACCTTTGTCTGCGTCTGCAACGGTAGGTTCTATGGCGGCGGCTTCAATCCCATTCCCGAGGCCGATCCCACCGACGGAATCCTGGATGTGCTGCTGGTGAAAAAGGTCACCCGGCTTCAGGTCCCCGGCCTCATCGGAAAATATAAAAACGGACGCTACCGGGAGGTGCCGGAAATTATCAGGTATTTCCAAACGGATAAGCTCACCGTTCACTGCGACAAGCCCTCCCCCATCAATCTGGACGGAGAGCTTCTCACCGCCCAGACGGTGGAATTCTCCGTGGCAAAGGAAAAGCTTCGCTTTTTCTACCCCAAGGGACTTACCTGGACGGCAAAAATGCCCGCCGGGGTGAAATAATCAAAAATCCTATCCGGAGATCCATAACCGGATAGGATTTTTAAATTGTTTACAATTTCTTTCCCAGAGTTTTCTCCCCTTTGGGAACATCGGAATTTTTCGTTCAGGCCTTTACCGTCCGGGGCTTTATGGCCCGCTGCCTCCCGCAGCCAACCTTCTTCATACAGTGGAAGTAGGCAGGGAACAGGAAGCAGTCTGCCATGACCCAGGCAGCAGGATGGGCAAAGCAGGCGGCCTCAAAACCCAGAGCCGGAACCAGAACCAACCCGAAGGCAGCCCGGGCCACCATCTCCAGCACCCCGGCAACGACGGCAAGCTCAGAAAAGCCCAGGCCCTGGATGGTGAAGCGCAGCAGATTCACGAACATCAGCGGCAGATTGAAGGCCGCGCAGGTCACAAAGAACTGACGGCTCAAAGCGGCAATGGCGGCGGCAGACTGGGGGTCCCTGCTGTCCAGGAACAGCAGGGACAGTTCCCCGCCCCAGAAATAGGCAGACAGCAGGATGAAAACCGCATAGCCGCAGCCGAGAAGGGTGCAGTCTCTTACACACTGACGGACCCGCTGAGGCTTTCCGGCCCCCAGGTTTTGCCCGGCAAAGGTGGCGGCAGTGGTGCCCATGGCGTCAAGAGGAGAGCAGAACAGGTTGTGAACCTTGTTTCCCGTGGTAATGGCAGCCATGACATTGGCACCCAGTCCATTGACGGCGGTTTGCAGCAGGATGCTGCCAATGGCGGTAATGGAATATTGCAGACCCATAGGCAGGCCCATCGCCAGCAGCCGCCGGGCATAGCCGGAGCGATACCGCAGGTCCTCCCGGTTCAGTTTCAGCACCGGCAGACGTTTTGCGATGAAGACCAGACACATCAGGCCGGAGATCACCTGACTGACCAAGGTGGCCCAGCCGGCCCCCGCCACGCCCATCCGGAAGGAGACAATGAACACAATATCCAGAGCCACATTTAACAGGCTGGACAGAATCAGAAAGTATAACGGCGTTCTGGAGTCTCCCAGGGAACGGATGATGCCGGACAGAAGATTATACAGCATGGTGGCGGGGATGGCAAGAAAGATAATGACGATGTAGTCGTAGGCGTATTCGAAGACCTCCGCCGGGGTATTGGTCCAGGAAAGAAAGGGGCGGCACAGGGCCACCGTGACGATGGTCACCGCCAGGGCGATGACCGTGCCCAGCCAGATCATGTTGCCAACGAACTTCCGCAGGCCGTCAAAGTCCTTTTCCCCGAACTTCTGGGCCACGGGAATGGCAAATCCGGCGCAGATGCCGTTGCATAGTCCCAGCACCAAAAAGTTGACGGAGCCGGTGGAGCCAACCCCTGCCAGAGCCTCTACGCCCAGCAGCTTTCCCACCACCATGGTATCCACCATGCTGTAAAACTGCTGGAAGAGAAGCCCAAGGAACAGGGGCATCATAAAGCTCAGAATCAATTTCATAGGAGAACCGACGGACAGGTCCGTCGTTGTATTTTTCAGCATAAACACACCACCTGTAGACATGTTGCACAAGATACTAGCACCGATTTTGTGAAATGTCAATAGGAAATCCGGGCTTTTTTCATATCCTCTGGGGACGAGGCATAGGCTGTACCAGAAATTTTGGGAAGCCGGTTGTTCAGCGGTTTCCATTGGAGGAATGGATATGAAGCGGGCTGGATTGATTTTGGCATTGCTGATTTTACTTGGGACGGTGCCCCAGCAGGCCATGGCGGCAGAGCTTGCCCAGGAGGCGAAAAGCGCCGTGCTGATGGACGTTGCCACCGGAACGGTGCTCTATGAACACAATTCCCATGAGGCCCTGGCTCCAGCCAGTGTGACGAAGATTATGACCATGCTGCTGATTATGGAGGCCATCGATTCCGGGAAGATCGGCTGGAACGACATGGTGACCGCGTCGGAAGCGGCGGCAGCCAAAGGGGGCAGCCAGGTTTATTTAAAGGTTGGGGAGACCATGTCGGTGACGGATATGCTCAAGTCCATTGCCGTCAGCTCTGCCAATGACTGCGCCTGCGCCATGGCGGAGCATCTGGCAGGCTCGGAAAGCGCCTTTGTGGAGCGGATGAACGAAAAGGCCCAGGCGTTGGGAATGAAGGACACCCACTTTGTCAACTGCACGGGGCTGGATGACAGTCCGGAGGCAGCCAGCCACAGAACCTCCGCCTATGACATTGCCCTCATGTCCCGGGAGCTGCTGGGAAAGCACCCGGATATTAAGCGATTTACCACCATCTGGATGGATACCATCCGAAATGGGGCCTTCGGCCTGTCCAACACCA
>CAYRDE010000069.1:0-9733 GCA_964422935.1 uncultured Oscillospiraceae bacterium
CCTGCCTCGGCTGTTTGGGGAGCCTGTTCTGGATGAGGCTGGCAACGTCATCCTGAACACCCTGAACTACGGCAACTTTATCTCCGCCATTATCAATTTCCTGATCCTGGCCCTGGTGGTATTCTTCCTGGTGAAGGGCCTGAATAAGCTCAGCGAGATCGGCAAGAAGAAGGAAGCGGAAGCGCCCGCCGAAGAGCCCGCCCCTCCCGCGCCCAGTGCTGAGGAAGTGCTGCTGACCGAGATCCGGGACCTGCTGAAAGAGAAATAAGGTACATGGGGCTGCCTAAGGGCAGCCCCGTTTTCGGCGCAAAATTGGGATTTCTCATAAAAAAGCGGAAACATATTTGACAAATACATAGAATCCCTTTATAATGAACGTGTATGGGCATTTTACCCTGCACGTTCCCATTGAAAGAAAATTATCTGAAAAGGACGGATCAGAACATGTATAAAATCGTTCGCAAGAAGGAACTCAATTCCGCCGTCACCCTGATGGACATTGAAGCCCCCTTCGTTGCCAAAAAGGCGAAGGCCGGCCAGTTTATCATTTTCCGGATCGACGAAATGGGCGAGCGGGTTCCGCTGACCATCGCCGGCTATGACCGGGAGAAGGGCACTGTTACGATCATCTTCCAGAAGGTTGGTTTCACCACCAACGCTCTGGGCGCTCTCAACGAAGGCGACTACATTCACGACTTTGTCGGCCCTCTGGGCCGTCCCACCGACGTGGAAAATAAGAAGCGTGTCTGCGTGGTGGGCGGCGGCGTGGGCTGCGCCATCGCTCTGCCTGCGGCAAAGGCTTTCAAGGAAGCCGGCGCCATCGTGGACGTGATCATCGGCTTCCGTACCAAGGATATCGTCATTCTGGAGGACGAGTTCCGGGCCTGCTCTGACAATCTCTATCTGATGACTGACGACGGCTCCTATGGCGAAAAGGGGTTCGGCACCGTGAAGCTCCAGGCCCTGCTGGAGAGCGGCATCCAGTATGACGAGGTTCTTGCCATCGGCCCCGTGCCCATGATGAAGTTCGTCTGCAAGACCACCGAGCCCTTCGGTGTCCATACCATGGTATCCCTGAACCCCATTATGATCGACGGCACCGGCATGTGCGGTGGCTGTCGTGTCAGCGTAGGCGGCGAAACCAAGTTTGCCTGCGTAGACGGTCCCGAGTTCGACGGTCACAAGGTGGACTTCGCCGAGCTGATGAGCCGGAACGGCACCTATGTTCCCAGAGAGAAAGAGGTTGCCGCGGATCACGTCTGCCGCATTGAGAACATGGGCAAGGCTCTGATCAAGTAAGGAGGAGAGAAATATGGCAAATATGACGTTAACGAAGACTCCTATGCCTGAGCAGGACCCCAAGGTCCGTGCCCGGAACTTCCAGGAGGTCACCCTGGGTTATACCGAGGAAATGGCGGTAAATGAGGCAAACCGGTGTCTGAGCTGCAAGAACCCAAAATGTGTTGAGGGCTGCCCTGTCAACGTCCGCATTCCCGAATTCATCAAAAAGGTTCAGGAGCGGGACTTCAAGGCCGCTTATGAGGTGATCACCTCCACCAATGCCCTGCCTGCCCTGTCCGGTCGGGTATGCCCCCAGGAGACCCAGTGCGAAAGCAAGTGTGTCCGGGGCATTAAGGGCGAGCCTGTTGCCATCGGTCGGCTGGAGCGGTTTGTTGCCGACTGGTATCGGAAGAACATCAACGCCATGCCGGAAAAGGTGCCATCCAACGGCATCCAGGTGGCGGTTGTGGGTTCCGGCCCTGCCGGTCTGACCTGCGCCAGCGACCTTGCCAAGAAGGGCTATGAGGTTTCTGTTTTCGAAGCCCTCCATACCGCCGGCGGCGTGCTGGTTTACGGCATTCCCGAGTTCCGTCTGCCCAAGGCCATCGTTGCCAACGAGGTAACCAAGCTGGAGGCCCAGGGCGTGAAGATTATGACCAACATGGTCATTGGTCGGGTTCTGACCATTGACGAGCTGTTCGAAATGGGCTTCAAGGCCGTGTTCGTCGGTTCCGGCGCCGGTCTGCCCATGTTTATGAATATCCCCGGTGAGGCCCTTAAGGGCGTCATGTCCGCCAACGAGTACCTGACCCGTACCAACCTGATGAAGGCCTATAACCCCGATGCCGATACCCCCGTGATTCGCTCCAAGGCTGTGGCTGTGGTTGGCGGCGGCAACGTGGCAATGGATGCCGCCCGGTGCGCCATGCGTCTGGGCGCTGACAACGTGTACATTGTCTACCGCCGGGGCGAGGCGGAAATGCCTGCCCGTCTGGAGGAACAGCACCACGCCAAGGAAGAGGGCATCGAGTTCAGAACCTTGTGCAATCCTGTGGAGATTCTGGGCGACGAGAACGGTCGTGCCTGCGGCATCAAGTGCATCCGCATGGAGCTGGGTGAGCCTGACGCTTCCGGTCGCCGCCGTCCCATCCCTGTGGAGGGCAGCGAGTTTGTGCTGGATGTGGACACCGTTATCATGGCTCTGGGTACCTCTCCCAACCCCCTGATCCGTTCCACCACCCCCGGTCTGGATACCAACCGGAAGGGCTGCCTGATCGTGGACGAGAAGGAAATGACCACCCGGGAAGGCGTCTTCGCCGGCGGCGATGCCGTCACCGGAGCGGCTACGGTCATCCTGGCGATGGGCGCCGGCAAGAAGGGCGCTGCCGCCATTGACGAGTTCCTGAAGAAGTAAAAATGCATTTTGAAAGCGCCGCTGAAATGCGGCGCTTTCTTTTTGGATTTTCCGGCAAAAAATCCCTCAAAATGGCGAAAAAACCAGAAAAAATTTTTTGTTTTTTGGGTGGAAACCGGAAGGAAATTATGCTACAATAATTGCTGATAAAAATGTCTTTACGGAGGAAATCACAAATGAGAGGTATCCCTTCCCTGATCACGGACATTCGAAAGAGCGTCTTCACCGAAGTGGCAAAAATGGCCTACGCCGGAGGTGACTACACCCAGGCGGAAGATCTTCCCTACAAGATTGTCCCCGGCGATCAGCCCCTCCACCGGGAATCCATTTTTCTGGAGCGTGCCATTGCCGGTGAGCGGGTGAGACTTGCCATGGGCCTGGGCATCCGCCCCATTCAGACCCGCAGCCTGATGACCGAGGGCATGGACGCTGCCGCCGTGGCGGAGCAGTACTATGAGCCGCCTCTGGTCAACATCATTCCCTACGCCTGCCATGCCTGCCCTACCAACCAGTACCGGGTGACGGAGAACTGCCAGAACTGTCTGGCGGCCTCCTGCCAGCGGGTATGCCCCAAGGGCGCCATCTCCTTTGTCAACGGCAAGAGCCAGATTGACCAGGAGAAGTGCATCAAGTGCGGCAAGTGCGCCGCCGCCTGCTCCTACAATGCCATCATCCACATGGAGCGCCCCTGTGCCGCCTCCTGCGGCATGGACGCCATCGGCTCCGATGAGCATGGCAGAGCTGTCATCAACCAGGATAAGTGCGTAGCCTGTGGTCAGTGTCTGGTGTCC
Source organism: uncultured Oscillospiraceae bacterium (assembly GCA_964422935.1). Classification (GTDB taxonomy): domain Bacteria; phylum Bacillota; class Clostridia; order Oscillospirales; family Oscillospiraceae; genus Faecousia. Next base: position 3,487 of record CAYRDE010000069.1, read on the forward strand.
TGCCCCTTCGGCGCCATTGTGGACAAGGGCCAGATCTTCCAGGTGATCCAGTCCATCCTCAAGGGCGACCAGGTGATCGCCATTGTGGCGCCCGCCTTTATCGGCCAGTTCAGCGGTCAGGTCTCCCCCGGCAAATTCGTGGCCGGTATGAAGCAGCTGGGCTTTGAGCGGGTGGTGGAAGTGGCCATCGGTGCGGATATGTGCACCATCGAGGAGGCCAAGGACTTCCTCCAGAAGGTGCCCAAGGAGCAGCCCTACATGGCAACCTCCTGCTGCCCTGCCTGGCACTCCATGATTGAGAAGCTGTTCCCCAAGGAAATGAAGAACATCTCCATGACCCTGACCCCCATGGTCTTCACGGCCCGGTATCTGAAGAAGGAATACCCCGGCTGCAAGGTGGTCTTCGTAGGTCCCTGCGCGGCAAAGAAGCTGGAAGCCATCCGGGAGAACATCCGCTCCGATGTGGATTTCGTGCTGACCTTCGAGGAACTGATGGGCATGTTCGAGGCAAAGGAAGTAAACTTTGACCAGATCGAGCCTCAGGATTACCTGAATGAGGGCACCGGCGCGGGCCGGGGCTTTGCGGTATCCGGCGGTGTAGCCGGTGCGGTGGCGGATCTGATTCGATCCGAGCATCCGGATATGGAGCTGAAAATTGCCAATGCCGAAGGCCTGCGGGAGTGTCGGAAGCTGATGACCCTGGCAAAGGCCGGAAAGTACAATGGCTACCTGCTGGAGGGTATGGCCTGCCCCGGCGGCTGCGTAGCCGGTCCCGGTACCAATCTGCCGGTAGACAAGGCGGCGAAGTTCGTGGAAAAGTACAAGAAGGAAGCAAAGTATGCTTCCCCCCTGGAAAGTCCTTACAGCGAAGCCGGAGAAAATCTGGATTAACAGTAAGCGTAGATCCAATCAGACAATTTGCCGCCGGTTCCATGGAACCGGCGGCAGTTTTTTAGTTCTCCTGATATTCTCGGATAAGGTCCGCAAAGACGGGCAGGCTTCCCATAATTTTCTCGAAGCTGACACAGTAGCAAAGCCTGAAATATCCGGGACAGCCGAATCCGTCCCCGGGCACTACCAGCAGATCCCGTTCTTTCGCCCGCTGGGAAAAGGCGTTGGCGTCCCCTCCGGGGGCCTTGACGAACAGGTAGAAAGCGCCGTCAGGCTTTGCTGCCTCATAGCCCAGTTTACACAGCCCCTCATAAAGGGCCCTCCGGTTTTTGTCATAGCTTTGGAGATCCGGACGAAGATGGGTGCACCGGGCAATGACCTTCTGCCACAGAGAGGGCGCGCAGACGTGCCCGGAGGCTCTGGCAGCGCCGGCAATGGCGGCGTAGAGGGCGGCACTGTCCTCTGCGCCCTCCGGCACATAAAGATAGCCGATCCGCTCCCCCGGCAGGGACAGGGATTTGGAGTAGGAGTAGCAGATGACGGTGTTGGGATACAGGCTGGGTACAAAGGGCACCTCTACGCCATAGCTCAGCTCCCGGTATGGCTCGTCGGAAATGAGATAAATGGGATGACCGAATTCCCTGCTTTTTTTCGTAAGGATTTGGCTCAGACCCATCAGGGTTTCCCGGGTGTAGACCACTCCGGAAGGATTGTTGGGGGAGTTGATCAGCACTGCCTGGGTGTGAGGGGTGATGCCCGTTTCCACAGCCTCCAGACAGATCTGAAAGTTCGGCACATCCGGAGGAACTACCCGGAAGGAAAGCCCCGCCTCTTCCGCGAAGGGCTTGTATTCCGGGAAATAGGGGGCAGTTACCAGCAATTCTCCGCCGGGCACTGCCAGAGCGCGGAATACCGCCACCAGCTCTGGGGCTGCCCCACAGCCCAGGAAAAATTCCTCAGGTCGGGTGTGGACACCATAACGTTGGTTTAATTCGTCGGAAATGGCCTTCCGGGTTTCGTAATCTCCCACGGCGGAGGTATAGCCGTGAATTTTCAGAGAATCCGTGTCGGAAAGAATTTCCCGAATGGTCTCATCTACCTCCTTGGGAGAGGGAATGGAGGGATTCCCCAGAGAAAAGTCATAGACCTGATCCTCTCCCACAATGGCCGCCCGCTGACGACCGTATTCAAATAAGTCCCGGATGCAGGAGCGGTTGGCTCCCAGAGCATAGGCGTTGGCGTTTATCATTTTCGTTCCCTCTTTCTGTTACCCCTCGTAAAGGGGCCGCACCGGATCAAAGCCCTGAGGCTTATAGACAACGGAGCCGATGGGTTTCCCCTCAATGCCATATTTGGGGTTGTAGCCAAATAAGTTTACATAACGATCCAGATCGTCCTTTTCCCGCTCCATCTCCTCCATTACCGCTACAGTGGCAAGGACATCGTCCACCGCCCGGTGGGAGTTTACCACCTTGCCGCTGAGACCGTAGACCTCAATGGCGCTGCACAGCCGATGGGGATAGCTGTGGCGGTCCTTATAGACGGTGAGCAGATCCAGCTTATCCTTCCCCTTCAATATGGCGGGATCGCCGTCCCGCAGAAGCATGTAGAAAAGAAAGCTCAGGTCGAAGTGGGCGTTGTAGGCCAGCAGCAGGGTGTTACCGGCAATCAGCTCTCCAATATCCCGGCAGACCCGGGTTTTGGGGAGACCCCGTTCCCGGAGGTCCTGGGTGGAGATGCCGGTAAGCTGCTCAATTTTCGGCGGCACAAAGCCTCCCGGGGACAGAGCTACCAGCTCGTCGTATTCCTGAACCACCTGGGCGGTTCCATCAACCTGCTCTACCGCCACGGCGGCAAATTCAATGATCTCATCCCGATTGCACTGGAGGCCTGTGGTCTCCGTATCGAACAGGACCAGCCGGTCATATTTCGAAAACAGGGTGCTGAAATTGGACATATCTTTTTCTCCCTCTCTGTTGTGGTCAATTGGATTCCGGCTTCTGATCTGCCAGAGCTCTGGCCCGCTGGGCCTTGCTTTTGTGTTCCGGCTCCAGCCGGTATTGCCGTGCCAGATTTTGGGCAAAGGCGGCGGCTTCTGCTTCCCTGCCCCCCTTCAGCTCAATCTCCAGCTCGGAGAAGGGTTCTTCCCTGTCTCCGGCAAAGAAGCATCCCCGATCCAGGGCAAGTTCTACAGTGCACTGGGGTAAGGTCACCGTTGCGGCAAGCCGGGTAAACCGTGCGCCGCAGGTTTCCACCAGACCCTCTTCGGTCAGAGAAACCAATTCGGAGGGCGCGCCGAGTTCCCATAAGGTATGGATGGCTTTGGGAAGGGAATCTGTGGTTTCCCACTCGCCCCGGCTGCCATCGGACAGGGGAATCTTCATGGTAATGACAGGTATGCCGTTTTCCAGACGGCGGCGAAGCATCCACTTCCTCTGGCCCAGGGCGCCCGATTGGGTGTCTAAGTAGGCAGTTTCCATGGCGATGGTTTTCCACCCGGAGAAGGTCTCCCCAATGGCGGTGAAGCATTCATCCGGACACCGGTATTTCCATTCCATTTCCCGTCCCATGGGCCAGCCCTCCATTCCAAAGCCGAATTTACTACATTATACACCGCCCGCGACCAGTATGCAAGAAACTTTCTCCCCTGTCCCCATTGCGACGGAATATTTTTCTCCGGCGTGATAGTATCAGCCTATCTTGAAGAAAGGCAGGGATGTACGAATGATGGTGTCCATGGAAACGTACTTACGGCGGAGGAAGCGGGACCTGCAGCGGCTTGCCCTGGACCCCCGGATTCGCGGCGGAGGGATGCTTCTGGTCTGGGGCGGCTGTGGATTCCTGTTCAGTGCCGCCAGTGTCCGGGGCTATGCTCAGCCTCTGGCGATGGGACTGATCTGCGGCATGTCCGGCTGGCAGGCGGCAGTCACCGCCCTGGGGGCCATGATCGGATATCCGGTATTCTGGGGTATGGCGGGGGGCCAGGGAATCTGCTGGTCAGCCGCCGGAGGCATTCTGGCGGTGCTGTTGGGAAACCGGGAGGAAAAACAGACCATGCCCCTGATTCTTCCCGCCTTGGGGGCGGTATTGACAGCCGTAACGGGAGTGACCTTTCGTTTTTTCCTGGGAGAACGGACGCCGCCCGGAATTTACCTTCTGCGAATCACCATTTCTTTGCTGTCCGGGATGCTGTTTACCCAGGCCCTTGCTTATCGGGACGCCATTACCGACTGGCTGGTAGGCGGGGCAGCGGTATTTGCCCTTGCCCAGGTGGCCCCCAAGCCCTGGCTGAGTCTGGGATATCCGGTGGCGGGACTGCTGGCGGTGGGCGGCGCCTTTCCCGCCGCGGCTCTGGCGGGACTGGGGCTGGATCTGGCCCAGATTACCGCCATACCCATGACTGCCGTGATGAGCATGGCCTATTTTCTCCGGATGCTCCCTTTCGACAAACGGTGGAAACGGTGCGCCGCGCCGGGGGTTGCCTGTGCCGCAGCCATGATTTTGTGCGGCATCCGGGACCCCACCCCTCTGCCGGGGCTGCTGCTGGGAGGCATGGCGGGAATGCTCTTTCCTGCCCGGACAGAGCTCCATCACCGCCGGGGAGAGACAGGAGCGGCCCAGGTCAAGCTGGAAATGGGGGCGGAGGTCATGGCGGAGACCTCCCGGATGCTGGCGGAAATGGAACCGCCGCCTATCGACGAATTTGCTCTGCTGGAAAAGGTCCGCAGCCGGGCCTGCGAAAGCTGTTCCGCCCGACGAAGCTGCTCACAAAAGGACCTGTTGACCAGAGACTTTCTGGAAAACCCTTTGGATGCGGATTGCCGAAAGCCCGGGCGGCTGATTCCGGAGCTTCGACGGGCCCAGGAGCAGCTGCGGTATCTGAAAGCGGACCGGCAGCGGCGGCAGGATTATCGGGGAGCGTTGATGCAGCAGTACCGTTTTTTCGGGGACTATCTCCGCTCCCTTGCGGACAGGCTTCCCCGCCGGGGAGAGGAGTCGGAGGCAGAATTCCGCATTCAGGTTTCCGCCCGTTCCCACAGCAAGGAGCGGGCCAACGGGGACCGGTGTCTGGCCTTTTCCGGAGGCCGGTGCCGGTATTACGTCCTCCTTTGCGACGGAATGGGAACCGGCTTGGGAGCGGCCCAGGAAGGAACGGCGGCAGCGAAATATCTGCGGCAGATGCTGCTCTCGGGCTTTCCGCCCCAGCACGCCCTGCGTTCCTACAACAGCTTCCTGGCACTGCGGAGCAGTGCGGGAGCGGTTACGGTGGATCTGGCAGAAGTCCGCCTGGACACGGGAATTGTCACGATTTTTAAATGGGGGGCGGCACCCTCCTGGGTATTGACCCGGAAAGGGGCAGAAAAGATTGGGGAAGCCACGCCTCCCCCGGGAATTTCGGTATCGGAAATCCGGGAAACGGTGGAGAAGCTGTCTCTGCGCCGGGGGGAGGTGCTGGTTTTGCTCAGCGACGGTGTAGACGCAGAAGCTGCCATGCGTCAGTCCGACCTGACGCCGGATTGGCCCCCTGGGCAGCTGGCAGCGAAAATCCTGGAGGGAGGCCGGGGAAAGGTGGAGGACGATGCCACTGCAGCGGTAATCCGCCTGTGTCCTACCGGCTTGCCTGTATCATAGCAGAATTCCCCGTGGGAGAAGATAACAGAGCACATATGCGATTGGGGCCGCCTGTTCAGCCGGCGAAGGGGCGTGACTTCCCAACCGCATGGGTTCTTTGGGAACCTGTTCCCGTGGAGGCGCAAAGGGGTTGCCCATTGGGCAGAACCGGGTTTGCATACACCTGGAAGGCCTTTGAACTGCGGAACAATATCGCTCCGGTGTGCCCGCTGATGTGTGGGCAGGGAGCATGGCTGTAGCCGAATATCCGCAGAACGGAAGACTTTGGATGGATACAAAACGGTATATGACTTCTCTGATTTGCGCTCCATGGCTTCCTATGGCTCAGGACAACGGGTTCCCGGCTTCTCTCTGAAGGATACGAATGCGCCCCCTCTGAAAAAGAGGGGGCGCGAAGCTATGGAGAGGGTGTGTGACCTGGGGTATTGTTCCGTATTGCCTTGAACCAACTGTAGACAAGGAAGACAAAGGCCGGGATTTCTGTGACAAGCAGGATGAAAGCCATAATCAGTTTCAGGGTACTCACATTACCTCCTGACAGGGACAAAGAGGGTACGTTCTGGGGCTTTCCTAGTCTATGCAGGATTAGAACTTTCTGTGTGTACGGTTTTCGGCTGCGGCCCACATCCCTACGGGATGCGTTCCGCAGCCGAGGGACTCTCCCAGGGGCTAAGGAAACTCTGAATAAATCGTCTGCGGCTTACAGACAGATCTTTTGCCCCAA
>CAYRDE010000070.1:0-9718 GCA_964422935.1 uncultured Oscillospiraceae bacterium
TGTGCCAAAATCTCTCGCTATCAGCTCTTGCCGATTTAATCAGAGCTTCCCTAAGCATTGCAACCTGGGTACCCTCTCCCCCCACTGCGCCCGCAGGCGCGTACAGAGCGCAACCGCTGAAAGCGGCTCTTAGCGCGGAGGAGTGTGCGTACTGGGGACCTCTCCCATAGGGAGAGGCAAGGGGATGGTACAAAGGTTTTCATGCTGCAAAAAAACGGGACTGTCTCCCTTGAGGCAGTCCCGTTTCCATATCCGATTTACCGAATTACCCGGACCCGCAGAACGCCGTCAATGCTTTCCAGCTTTTTTACCGCGTTCTCGGAAATATGGTGGTCCAGGTCCAGCATGGTGTAGGCATATTCACCCCGGCTCTTGTTCATCAGACCGGCGATGTTCACGTTCTCCTCGGCAACGGCGGCAGTGAACCGGCCCAAAGCGCCGGGGATGTTATGGTGGAGCAAGGCAATCCGACCCACAGTGTTGCAGACGCCCATGTCACAGTTGGGGTAGTTGACAGAGTTATGGATGTTGCCGTTTTCCAGATAGTCCTGTAACTCCCGGACCGCCATCTTTGCGCAGTTGTCCTCGGATTCCTCGGTGGAGGCCCCCAGGTGAGGCAACGCAATGCAGCCGGGCATATTCGCCGTCTTCTCGTTGGGGAAGTCGGTGACGTATTTCTTCACCTTGCCGGAGGCCAGCGCCTGGGCCATGGCCTCGTCATCCACCAGCAGATCCCGGGCGAAGTTCAAAATAATAACCCCGTCCTTCATTTTGGAAATGGCCTGGGCGTCGATCATGTGCCGGGTTTCGTCCAGCAGGGGGACATGAAGGGTAATCACGTCACAGCTTGCGTAGATCTCCTCCTGGCTCTTCACCCGCTTCACATGCTCGTCCAGATGCCAGGCAGCTTCCACAGAGATGTGGGGATCGCAACCGTAGACATCCATCCCCAGCTTTCGGCAGGCGTTGGCAAGGGGGCCGCCAATGGCGCCCAGACCGATAATGCCCAGCTTCTTCCCGTAGATCTCATGGCCCGCGAACTGGGACTTTCCCTTTTCCACCATCCGGGAGATTTCGGAGCTGCCCGCAATGGCGTGGACCCAGTTGATGCCGCCCACAATATCCCGGCTTGCCAGAAGCATCCCGCACAGGGTCAGCTCCATGACGCTCCGGGCATTGGCGCCGGGCGTATTGAATACCACAATCCCCTTTTCGGCACAGCTGGTCAGGGGAATGTTATTGACACCGGCGCCGGCCCGGGCAATGGCAAGAAGCCCTTCCGGAAAAACCATCTCGTGCATGTTGGCACTGCGCACCGCGATGGCGTTGGCTTCCTCCAGCTCGCCTGTAAGCTGGTAGTCCTCCGTCCACAGGGCCGTACCCTTGTCGGAGATTTTATTCAGATAATGAACCCTAAACATGATGCTTCCCTCTCTTTTCTTTGAAAACCACGAATTTTCATCACCGGTTTTCTCTCTCAAATTTCTCCATAAACGCCACTAATTTTCTAACGCCCTCCAGCGGCATGGCGTTGTAAATGCTGGCGCGCATACCGCCTACGGTCCGGTGACCCTTCAGGTTCACGAACCCGGCTTCCGTTGCTTCCTTCACAAATTTTGCGTCCATTTCCTCATTTCCGGTGACAAAGGGTACATTCATCAGGGAGCGGTCCTGCTTCACCACCGTACCATGGAACAGGTCGCTACAATCCAGGAAGTCATAAAGGACAGCGGCTTTTTCCTCATTGCGTGCCTTTTGGGCCTCCAATCCGCCGTTTGCCATGAGCCACTGGAACACCTTCCCGCAGATGTAGATGACATAGTCGGGAGGCGTATTGTACATGGAGCCGTTGTCCGCATGGGTCTTGTAGCGGAGCATGGTGGGGGTTCCCGGGTATACGTCCTCCCGGATCAGGTCCTCCCGGATGATGGCAATGACCACACCGGCAGGGCCGATATTCTTCTGAACGCCGCCGTAGAGCATACCGTAACGGCTTACGTCCACCGGTTCCGACAGGAAGCAGCTGGACACATCCGCCACCAGATCCTTCCCCTTGGTGTTGGGCAAAGTGTGGAACTTGGTTCCGTAAATGGTATTGTTCTCGCAGATGTAGACATAGTCCGCGTTCTCGCTGATGGGCAGGTCGGAGCAGTCGGGAATGTAGGAGAAGGTCTTGTCCGCAGAGGAGGCCACGGCGTTGGCCTGACCGTACAGCTTGGCCTCCTGCCAGGCCTTCTTGGCCCACTGACCGGTGATGATGTAGTCCGCCATATGGTTGCACATCAGATTCATGGGGATCATGGCGAACTGCTGGGAAGCGCCCCCCTGCAAAAACAGTACCTTGTAGTTATCCGGAATCCCCATCAGGGTGCGGATATCCGCCTCCGCCTGGTCAATAATCGCCTGGTAGGCTTTGGAGCGGTGGCTCATTTCCATGACGGACATGCCGGTTCCCCGGTAGTCCAGCATTTCCTCTGCCGCTTCCTTTAATACGCTCTCTGGCAGAACCGCCGGACCGGCGGAAAAATTATACACTCTGGACATATTCTTGTCCTCCTTATTTCTGTAAAAATCGGTTCATCAGGCGGTAGCCCTCGGGTTCCAGGTTTCCGGACGCGGCAGCCTCCGCCTCGGTATAGTGGGCAATGGTCTTTTTCTCCCGGGTGCTGTCATAGAGCACATAGGGCACCGGCGCTCCCGTATGGGTGCGAAGCCGCAGGAGATTGGGATGGTCCGGAAGAATCAGCATCCGGTAGTCTTCCCCTGCCTCCTCTAAGGCACAGCAGATGGGAGCGATGATCCGCCTGTCTAAGTATTCAATGGACTTGACCTTCTCTTCGATGAGACCCTGGTGGGCCATTTCGTCGGGAGCCTCCACATGGATATAGGCAAAGTCACAGCCATCCTTTAACAGGGCGTCAATAGCGGCCTGGGCCTTTCCCTCCCAGTTGGTGTCGATGGAACCGGTAGCTCCCTCCACATGGCATACCTGCATTCCGGAGCCCACGGCAATGCCCTTGAGCAGGTCAACGGCGGAAATCATGGCCCCCTTCAGCCCCGTCTTTTCCTGGAAGCTTTGAAGCTTTGGCTTTGTACCGGCACCCCAATACCACAGGGAGTTGGCCTTGTGCTTCCCTTCGGCGGCCCGCTTGACGTTCAGGGGATGGTTGTTGAGGATGTCGAAGCTCTTCTCCATCATCTCCCGCAGGGGCTGACACTGGGGAAGGTAGGGCCCGATGACCTGGGTCAGATGGTCATGGGGCGGCTCCAGACGGGCAAGCTCTCCGTGCTTCCAGATCATAATGTGGCGGTAGCTGGTACCGGTGTAGAACTGGAAGGTATCGCTGTTGAAGGCCTCCCGGATGGCGTCCATGAGGATGTCGGCATCGGCGGTGGAAATTTCCCCGGAGCTGTGGTCCAGAATGGTCTTTTCTTCGTAAGGCTCCTCTTCTGTCAGCGTCACCAGGTTGCACCGGAAGACCATATCGTCCGGCGCCATCTGCACCCCCACGCTGAGGGCTTCCAGAGGAGATCGTCCGGAATAGCTGACCTTGGGGTCATAGCCCAGGACGGAGAGGTTGGCAACGTCGCTTCCCGGGCTCATTCCGGCAGGCACGTTCTGCACCATGCCCAGCTCCCCCTTGGAGGCAAGGTCGTCCATTCTGGGTGTGTTGGCAGCTTCCAGAGGGGTTTTCCCTCCCAATTGGCTTAAAGGCTCATCGGACATGCCGTCTCCCAAAACCACAATATACTTCATACCCTTCTCTCCCCTTCCGTTGTCCTTGCTTTGCGGACAAATGCTTTTATAAAGAATATAGTACCATTGATCGGGTCAGAATACAAGCGGAAAAACTGCCAGAAAACAGGGATATTTCCACCGGGTTCGTAGGCAAATTCGCTGTTTTCTTCCTGGCTTTCTTTCCCCTGGACGAAAATGTTGCCTTTTCCCCCAAATATGATATACTGAAACAAAGCAAATGGGAGGTTACTTTATGGAGAAACTCACATATGAATTTTTTCACCGGCCCTGCCTGGAGGTAGCCCGGGACCTGGTTGGGAAGGTGCTGGTATATCAGGGAAAGCGGCTGCGGATTTCGGAAACGGAAGCCTACTGCGGGGAATCGGACACCGCCTGCCACGCCAGTAAGGGCCGCACCAAGCGGACAGAGGTGCTGTATCTGGACGCAGGCACGGTGTATGTGTACCTGTGCTACGGGATGCACTGGCTGCTGAACATTGTCACCGGGGAGGAAGAACAGCCGGAGGCGGTGCTGATCCGGGCCTGTGTGGACGCTCCCGGCCCCGGTCGGCTGACCAAGGCCCTGGGAATCACCGGGGAGCTGAACCGCACCAGCGTTGCAGGCGGTGACCTCTGGATCGGGGACGATGGGTTTTCCTGTGAGATTCAGCCCGATAAGCGGGTAGGCATCGGCTATGCCAGCCAGGAGGATCAGGACCGGCTCTGGCGGTTTAAAATGAAATAATAGTACAAGAGGATATGATCCAGAAAATCAGGGACGCCCTCTCATGTGGAAAATCCCCCGGCGGTAATCCGCCGGGGGAAAATACTTAGGGAAGCTCTGATTAAATCGGCAAGATCTGACAGCAGAAGATTTTGGCTCAGACGAAAGTTTGGAAAGTGGAGGAATACTGGATGTATTTCCCACTTCAAGGGGTCCCCATAAAGCACAACGTGATTTATGGGGAGAGGAGCAGTCCGAACATTGCCGGAGTTTTCCGCTTGCGGAAAACGGAGCATAATGTTTGGTACTGCGACGACCTGCACGGCTGGGGCAAAAGATTCGCTGCTCAGCCGCAGACGATTTATTCAGAGGTTCCTTAGTTCAGGTTCAGCTTTCGGCTGGTGAGGTAGTACATGGCAAAGTAGCAGACCAGGGCCAGCAGCACGTTTTCCAGAATCAGTATTCCACCAAAATGCAGGAAGGTTTTCTGAACCATTTCCGTTACCCCTCTCAGGACGGAAGAGTACATGACAAAGGAGTTGATAATCGAAAGCAGCATATGGATTCCGTAATAGAAAACAATTGCCATCAAAAGCTTGTGCTTCTTCACCAGAATCGAGCCCAGGGTAATGGAAAGCATGATGGTCATAATCTCTCCGGCAAAGGCGGACAGAAGCATCAGGATAAATACCAGAAGATTTCCCGCCCCGATTTGTTCCATGAGGTCCGGCAGATAATCAAAGCAGAGCTTGATAAATGCCCAGCGTTCCCCATCCAGGTCTTCGACTCCGAAAAACACCAGGATGGCAAAGGAGACCGCCGTAACGATCATGCTTACAATCATTCCCAGCGTACAGTTGAGGAAGCTCGAAAGCAGAATCTGATGATTGGTCACAGGCAGGGTGAAGGTCATGTATCCCTCGTCGGTAAACCGGCTTTTATAAAATCTGCTCAGCAGAATAAGCATTGAAGCAAGGCTGTAGGCCACCAGATAAAACACAACCCCAACCATGGCAAGAATCAGCATAGTCATCCAGAAGCTGTCGGAGGGTGCCTGGTTCAGAAGCCGCACAACACAGCTTCCCATGGCCCCCGCCCCCAGGGCAATGAGGCTCAGCACACCCAGCAGTCCCCAGGTGGCCTTAAAATCATATTTCAGCAATTTGGCAAACATTTAAACACCTCCCGGAATCGTTCGTCCAGAGAAGACCCCGTCTCCTCCCGCACCTGATCGGCGCTGCCTTTCTCCACGATCCTGCCCTGATGCAGGAAAATGTACTCGTCCAGCACCCGCTCCACATCGGCGATCAGGTGGGTGGAGATCAGCACCGTAGCGCTGGGGTCGTAGTTTTGGATAATGGTATTGAGGATATAGTCCCGGGCCGCCGGGTCTACACCGCCGATGGGCTCATCCAGCAGATACAGCTTTGCCCGCCGGGACATGACCAGCACCAGCTGGACCTTCTCCTGGGTGCCCTTGGACAGGGTGCGGAACCTGGCCTTGGTGTTGATCCCCAGGGCAGTCAGCATGTGCTGTGCCCGCTGGCGGTCGAAGTCGGCATAGAATTCTTCAAAGAAGTCCATCAGCATCCCCACCTGCATCTGCTTACTGAAATAGGTGCGGTCAGGCAGATAGGATACCAGCGCCTTACTTTTGGGGCCGATCGGTTCCCCGCAGATGGTGATTTCCCCTGCGGTCGGGGTCAGCAGACCGGCGGCAAGCTTGATAAAGGTGGTCTTGCCGCTGCCGTTTGGCCCCAGCAGGCCGATGATCTTTCCCTGAGGCAGCTCCAGATTCAGTCCGTTCAGAGCATAAGCGCCGCCGTAGCGCTTGCTGAGATTGACTGCGTTTAACGTACTTTGTTCCACGTTCTTCATTCCTCCTTCTTTTCGTCCAGGCTTAAGAGCAATTGGGCCGCCTGGGTTGGGGTCACACCGAAGACCATACATTTTTCGGCAAAATCCCTGGCAAGGCCCTGTAGGGTCTGCTCCCGCATGGCATTTAAGATTTCCCGATTCTCCGTAACGGTGCGACCGGATGTGCCGCCGCTGACCAGCAGCCCTTCTCGCTCCAGCTCTGTCATGGCTCTCTGCATAGTATTGGGGTTGACCTGGGCTTCCGCAGCCAGGTCACGGACAGAAGGGATCTTCCCTCCGGGCGGCAGCTCTCCTTTCAGAATCGCTCCCCGAATCGCCGCCATGATTTGTTGATAGACCGGGCTGTCCCCGGTCAGCTTCCAGTTCATAGTCGCCTCCTTGTTTGTGCTACTGTATTAGTGCATTAATACAATAACACAGCCATACCGTTTTGTCAATACCCTGACGCAAAAAATTATCCCCGACGTTTCCGTCGGGGATTTTCCGTCTGTCAATGGACGAAGTTCTTATAGTAGGTGGAGAAGGCCTCCCGTTCCCGGCTGATTTCCTCTCCGGTCTCTTTACTGATTTTGCAGCGGTAGCTGGTGGCGTAAACCGCCACATCATCCTCGCCCCAGCCGGACTTCATTTCAATGTAGTAGTCCTTTTCGTCGGTGCCCAGAAGCTTCATTTTCATGTAGCCGTCCTCCACCTTCGCTTCGATCTTCACGGGGAAGTGGCTGGTATTGCGGAATGCCATGTCCGTATTGGTGGACCAGTTCACCGTGGCATCCAAACCTCTGGGCACATAGCCCACGTCCGCCCCGTGGCAGACCCGGGCAGTGATCTCCATATCCGCCAGCAGCGCGCAGTTATAAAGGGTTGTTGCCCCCTGGCAGACACCACCGCCATAGGCCTGTACCACCCGCATACCGGAATAGGCCGGGGCAGGCTTGAAGCCCCGCTCCGGGGTGCGCTCTCCCACCCCCTGGTTGTAGGAAAATTCCTCACCGGGGGCAATGACCACGCCGTTTAAAATCTCGCATACCAGCCGCAGGTTGGTATTCCGGTTTTCGTTGTCATTGTGCCGTGTCTCGCAGGTGCCCAGCACATCCCGGAAGTAAACCTCATCCCCCAGAATCTCCGGCTCCACATAGGTCATGGGTAACGTAACCGACACTCCCCAGTCGGCCTGCTCCAGCTTCTCCCTTGCCTGCTCTATATCAAAGCGGCAGCCGTAGCTTCCCGGGACAAATTGGTAGGTGGTCATATCCAGGCTGTCATCCACGGGCGATACGCAGCAGCTTTCGGCAAGGGCTTCCAGGTCCAGCGTCTCAGGAACCTCCTCCGGAGGCACCTCCATAGAGAGGGTGCACTCCCTCTGTTCCGGCCCGAAGGCCTGATCATAAAAGCCGCAAATCTCCGACCAGGCCTTCTCCTGGTTTAAATGCCGCTTGGGAATGCCCATGGTCACCGTCAGAGTCCTGGCAGGGGTCTCGGGATCAAACCGATCTGTTTCCAGGGCGGTCTCCCCGCCTTCCAGCGTCCAGGCAGTCTGGGTAAGCTCTGTGTCATGACGGTCAGCGTATCCTTGAAGGGCGCTTTGGAAATAGGCTTTCTCCATGGTCAGATAGGGCAACAGCCCCAGGGCTTCCCCCTCTCCCCGGCAGGCATCCTCCAAAGCCCGGAACAGATGCAGCTTTATCCCTGCCTCTTCCGGCGAAAGCTCCAGGGTTTCCTCCGGCAGGATCATGCTCAGATTCCGGGACAGGGCGCTGTCTTTCACAGCTGTCTTTACCGCAGCACTTGCCTCCTGGTAGGTCATATCTCCAATCTCCAGGCCTCCCAGGGTGGTGTGGGCCGGAATTCGACGGTTAATCCCGTACAGCCAAAGTCCCAGAAGCAGTGCCAGTATCAGCAGCGCAATGACTATCAGCAAAAGCCCTCTTTTCCTTTTTGTGTCCAGGTTCTGCAAGGGAACCCCTCCTCTCTGCGTCAATCCAGGAACTTATCCAGCTCCCGCTCCACATTCTCGTACTTTTTAAGCTTTGTGTGGTCCACCAGCTTTCCCCTTGCCATTACCATAGTCAGGTTTCGCAGGGCCTTCACATGCTCCAGGGGATTCTCCCGGCAGGCAATCAGGTCAGCGGTTTTTCCCGGGGCAATGCTGCCAATCTCATGTTCAAGGCCCAGAATCTTCGCGTTGCCCAAAGTGGCGCTGTACAGAGCGAATTGGTTGGAAACGCCACAGTATTTGTGGAAATAGAAAATCTCCCGCCACATATCATAGTGGGTGATATAGGGGCAGCCTGTATCCGTGCCCAGGCCCACGGGAACACCCGCCTCCAGGCAGGCCTTGGTGCAATTGATGATGCCCTCAAAAAGTACCTTCCCGTTATACTGCTGCACCTCCGTGGCGTAGCTTACCTCCCGGTCAAACAGTGCAAAGGGCAACGCCGGTGACAGGGTGGTCACATGGCAGGCCCCTCTCTCCCGGAACAGCGCAATGATTTCCTCGTCCGGCTGGGCGCCATGCTCAATGGTATCCACACCATTTTCCAGAGCCACCCGGACTCCCTCCGGGCTTTCCACATGGGCAGCCACCTTCAACCCCAGCTTATGGGCCTGGTCGCAGGCGGCTTTGACGTATTCCGAAGGCATTTTCAGTTCTCCCGGCTCTCCCCGTTTGGTTGCGTCCAGTACACCGCCGGTGATCATCAGCTTGATCAGGTCCGGCTTGGTTCCGGCAATCTTCCGGACCAACGCCGCCGCTTCCTCCGGGCTGTGGGCCTCATAGGCAAGGGACCCCGCCATGTGGCCTCCGGGGACGGAGACCGCCATATTGGAGGCCACGATCCTGGGCCCCTGAAATTTCCCGGCGGCAATTTCATCCCGAAGCCGGGCGTCATAATCGAACAGGCCCCCCACCGTCCGCAAGGTGGTGACGCCGCTGTATAGCTCCGGCATGAGATAACCCTTGCACAGGCCATAGCCCACCTTCCGGGTCAGCCCGTTTTTCCCCACCAGCGCCACCAGCTTTTTGGGGTCGGAGGGTTTCTTCTTCGGCTTGCCTGTGGCGGGAATATGGACATGGAGGTTAATCAGTCCCGGAAGGACATACTGTCCGTTCAGTTCGATCACCTCATAACCCGCTGTGTCCCCTTCCCGGATATCCTCAATGATTCCATCCTGAATAAAAATGGTCTTCCCATACTGTGGCTCCATGTTCTGCGTGCCGTCCAGGATTACCCCATTGACAATGGCATACTTTTCCATTGCGATTCCTCCCTTTTCCGTTTTCTCTATTGTAGCGGTTTCCCCCGCCCCTGTCAAATTCTTTTACAGAAAACCCGCGGCGTAGCTTGTACGCCGCGGGGAAAATCTAAGGAAGCTCTGAT
>CAYRDE010000071.1:0-9717 GCA_964422935.1 uncultured Oscillospiraceae bacterium
ACACCGAAGTACAGGTCGATCTGGGCACCAAGCACGCCGGTTACATCCCCTATGATGAAGTCAGCAACGATCCTTCCGTGAAGCCTGAGGACATTCTGAAGGTTGGCGACGAGATCGAGGTCTTCGTGGTTCGTGTCAACGATCAGGAGGGCACTGTGCAGCTGAGCAAGAAGAAGCTGGACGGCCTGAAGGTTTGGGACGACATGGCTACCTGGGTGGAGGACAAGACCACTGTGGAAGGCACCATCACCGAGGAGAACAAGGGCGGCCTGGTAGCGAACGTCCAGGGCATCCGTGTGTTTATCCCCGCTTCCCAGTCCGGCATTGCCAAGGGCGGCGACATGGCCGGCCAGGTTGGCAAGACCGTGCAGATGAAGATTACCGAGGTCAATCGTGCCCGCCGTCGTGTCATCGGCTCCATCCGGGCTGTGCTGTCTGAGAGCCGCAAGGCTGCTCAGGAGAAGATCTGGGCGGAGATCGAGAACGGCAAGAAGTACCACGGCGTTGTCAAGTCCCTGACTTCCTACGGCGCTTTCGTGGACATCGGCGGTGTGGACGGCATGGTTCACGTTTCCGAGCTGAGCTGGAACCGGATCAAGACCCCTGCCGACGTGGTGAAGGTGGGCGACGAGATTGACGTCTATGTCATCTCCTTCGATCCCGAGAAGCACAAGATTTCTCTGGGCTACAAGACCGCCGAGATGAACCCCTGGAATCAGTTTATGACGAACTACCAGGTTGGCGACGTGGTGGATGCCAAGGTTGTAAAGCTGATGACCTTCGGCGCCTTTGCCGAGATTCTGCCTGGTGTTGATGGCCTGATTCACATTTCTCAGATCGCTGACCGCCGGATTGGCAAGCCCGAGGATGTTCTGTCCGAGGGTCAGGAGGTCAAGGTGAAGATCACCGACGTGGATGCTGAGAATAAGCGTATCTCCCTGTCCATTCGGGCTCTGCTGGAGGACGCCGCAGAGGACGCTGAGTAATTCCGACCGATAAAAAACCGGGGCAGTTTTCTGTCCCGGTTTTTTGAATACGAAAAGAAAGAAGGATTTTGTTTTGGTAAAGCACATTGTTCTGTATACCTTTCAGGAGGGCGTTGACAAGGACGAGGGGGTAAAGACGGTGGCCTCCGTATTAGAGCCGCTGGTAGGTCAGATCCCGGGATTACGCCACCTGGAGATTCGTCGGGCCTACAACGGCATGGACTATGCCCTGTACTCGGAATTTGAAAGCCGGGAGGCTTTGGAAAACTATGCGAAACATCCCCTGCATCTGGAGGCAAAAACTCATTTCTTCCATCTGCTGGATCAGCGGGTGGCTGCGGATTATGTGTTATAAGGAGAGAAGACCATGAAAGCAATTGTTACCGTTGTGGGGAAAGATCGGGTAGGCATCATTGCCAGTGTCTGCACGGCCCTGGCGGAGTTTAATGTCAACGTTCTGGATATCAGCCAAACCGTCATGCAGGGCTATTTTACCATGATGATGGCGGTGGAGGTCTCCCAGTGCAATGTACCTCTGGGGGAGCTGGTCACCCGGATGGACGCCATGGGCAAGGAAATGGGACTGAGCGTTCGGGTTCAGCGGGAAGACATTTTCGAAGCCATGCACCGGATTTGAGGGCAGTGCCATGCTGAACCAAAAGGACATCCTGGTTACCCAGGACATGATTGAGAAGCGGCATCTGGATATCCGCACCATTACCATGGGCATCAGCCTGCTGGACTGCTGCGACCCGGACCTGGAAACCTGCTGCCGGAAGATTTACCAGAAGATCACCACCCGTGCCAAAAATCTGGTGCAGGTAGGCGAGGATATCGAAAGGGAATTTGGAATTCCCATTGTCAACAAGCGGATTTCCGTGACCCCCATCTCCATTGTGGCGGGGGCCTGCCAGTGTGACAGCTTCGTGGATATCGCGAGGACCCTGGACGCTGCGGCGAAAGCCTGCGGCGTGAACTTCATCGGCGGCTTTTCCGCTCTGGTGCCCAAGGGCATGACGGAGGGGGACCGGAAGCTCATCGCCTCCATTCCCGAGGCTATGGCGGTTACGGAGCGGGTCTGCGCCAGCGTCAATGTGGGCTCCACCAAGGCCGGCATCAATATGGACGCCGTGGCGGAAATGGGCCGGATCGTGAAGAAAACGGCGCTGCTGACCGCCGACAATGACGGCCTGGGCTGTGCCAAGCTGGTGGTGTTTGCCAACGCGGTGGAGGATAACCCCTTTATGGCAGGCGCTTTCCATGGAGTAGGCGAGCCGGAATGTGTGCTGAACGTGGGCGTATCCGGTCCCGGTGTTGTGTATCACGCCTTGCAGGGCGTGAAGGGGCGTCCCTTTGATGTGGTGGCGGAGACCATTAAGAAAACCGCCTTCCAGGTTACCCGGATGGGACAGCTGGTGGGCCAGGAGGCCTCCAAGCGTTTGGGAATCCCCTTTGGCATTGTGGACCTGAGCCTGGCGCCAACCCCGGCAGTGGGAGACAGCGTGGCCCGGATTCTGGAGGAGATGGGGCTGGAGGTCTGCGGCACCCATGGCACCACGGCGGCTCTGGCTCTGCTCAACGACGCGGTAAAGAAGGGCGGCGTCATGGCCTCCAACCATGTGGGCGGTCTGTCCGGCGCGTTCATCCCCGTGTCCGAGGACGAGGGCATGATCGCCGCGGCGGAGTCCGGGACCCTGGTCCTGGACAAGCTGGAGGCCATGACCTGCGTCTGCTCTGTGGGCCTTGACATGATCGCGGTTCCCGGGGATACCTCTGCCGCCACCATTTCCGCCATCATTGCGGATGAAGCAGCCATTGGCATGGTGAACAGCAAGACTACTGCCGTCCGGATCATTCCCGCTCCCGGCAAGGTGGTGGGTGACCGGGTGGAAATGGGCGGACTGCTGGGGTCTGCCCCGGTGATGCCGGTACACGGAGAAAGAAGCGAGGACTTCATCGCCCGGGGCGGCCGGATTCCCGCGCCCCTGCAAAGCCTGAAGAACTAAGGCGTGATACACAAAGGAGATCTGGCAAACTACATGAAACCCCGTAACGATTTTCTTACCCTTTCCTTCGAAAAGCCCAGAGCCTGTGGGGGCGCTGGCATTGCCCTGATAGCCCTGCTGATCTGCGCGATTGCAGGCGAGTGGAAACTGGGCCTCCTGTTTGCCGCATTGTTTCTGGCGGCGGGAGCTGTCAAAATTTCCGCATCCCATCCCGGGGTCCGATTCCTTCTGAGCGCCCTGTGGGGCATCGCCTGTATCTTCGTGTCCTGCGCACTGCCAACCAGGATGGTTTCGGACAGCAGCTTTCTTGCCATTGGTCACTACCGGGTTGTGATGAATTTTGTCTGCGTGGCGGTGGTTTACGGAATCTGCCTGATGGCAACCGGGGAAATCAAGTCGGCGGTGGGGGTGGCCTCGGGGCTGCTGCTGATCATGGGTACGGCAAATGCGTTCCTGTTTCAGTTTCGGGGGAATGAGCTGAAGCCCACGGATTTCCTGGCGATTCGCACCGCCCTGAATGTGGCGGGACAGTATATCTTCCGCATCGGACGTCGGATGCTCCGTGGCTGGCTGACCTGGCTGTGGATGATGTTCTGCATGGGCGCCCTTCCAAAGGCGGACCCGGGCATTCCGAAGGGCTGGATTCGTCTGGCTGCGGCGCTGGCTTCCTGTGCCTGCGCCATAACGGTCTGGCGGGGATCAACGGATATCCGGACAAGCAACTGGAGCAATGAAGGCTCCACAACCAACGGTTATTTTCTGAATTTCTGTACCGGCTTACGGGACTGCTTTGTTAGAAAGCCGGAGGGCTATTCTCCGGAAGCGGTTGCGGAGCTGGCATCCCGGTATGAAGCATCAGAGGGGACTTCCGAGGCGTCGGCGCCTAATATCCTGGTGATTATGAATGAGTCCTTTGCGGACTTTACGGTTTTGGGGGACGGACTGAAAACCAACCAGCCGGTGATCCCCTTCGTGGATTCCCTCCGGGAAAACACCATTCGCGGCTACGCGCTGACTTCTGTCTTCGGCGGCGTCACCGCCAATTCGGAGTTTGAGTTTCTGACGGGAGGCTCCATGGCAAATCTGCCGGAGGGCTCTGTACCCTATCAGCAATATGTCAATCAGGAGATATTCAGTCTGCCCTGGTTAATGAGTGCCTGTGGGTATCGAAGCATGGCGACCCATCCCTACCTGGCAGAGGGCTGGAACCGTCCGGCGGTGTATCCCCGCCTGGGCTTTTCGGATATTTCCTTTGAGGAAGCTTACGCCGGGGAGAAGCTGATCCGGGAGTTTGTCAGCGATCAGGAAATGTACGAGCATATTCTGGAGGTTCTGAAGGAACCGGCGGAGAAGCCGCTGTTCCTCTTTGGAATTACGATGCAGAACCATGGGGACTACATCTACACCGGCGATCACTATACCCAGACCATTTCTTTGGAGGACAGTGGAACGGACTGCCCGATGGCAGAGCAGTATCTGACGCTTCTCCACGAGAGCGACAAGGCGGTAGAATATCTGCTTACGGAACTGGAAAAAAGCCCTGAGAAAACAATTGTGCTTTTCTTTGGAGATCACTTCCCCCAGGTGGAGGGTGATTTTTTCCAGGAGGTCCACGGCGGCGAATTTGAAACCCTGTCTGAAAAGATGCTGCAATACAAGGTTCCCTTCTTTATCTGGGCCAATTACGACATTCCGGAGGAGACGGTGGAATGTACCAGTCTGAACTATCTCTCCCGGTACCTTCTGGAAGCTGCCGGGCTGGAGCTGCCCCCTTATTATCAGTTCCTGAAGGAGTTGGAGCAGACGATTCCGGCGGTAAACGCTATGGGGTACTACTCCCTTAGCCGGGGAACCTTCCTTTCCCTGGAGGAGGCAGAAGGCGAAGAGGCCCAGTGGCTGAACCGCTATGCAATGGTACAGTACAATAATCTCTTCGATCCGAAAAACAGGAATGGAGAATTCTTCCAGAACTACTTGCCGTAATCTATAAAATAACAGTGCGCCTGCCGTTTGAAAAACAGCAGGCGCATAATTTTTGATCATTTCGCCGACAGGTCAACGCTTCTGCGGAGCATACTCAGCGGCGGTACGGGCTTGGGTAACTTTATGGTGAATTTCATCTGGGGCGTTTTCGGCTCCTCCAAAGGGTTCCCTTCCAGATCTGCCATATTCCCGGCGACGATGGGGAAGGGACGCAGGTCGGGGCCTACCACTTCCAGCGCGTCACCGGCCTTGAACTTGTTGTTCAGGCTGCAAAGAGCAAGGCCGGTTTCATCGCAGGAATCCACCTTGGCGCAGATCTGCCAGTTGCGGATGTACCGGGAATTTTCCGTATACTGTCCCGGTTCGCCGAAATAGAAGCCCGTGGAGTAGACCCGATGGGAAACGTGTTCCACTTCTGCCCGCCAGACGGGGTCCAAAGCCCTGCCGGCATAGGCATCGTCAATGCAATGCCGGTAAGCGCCGGTGACGATGGCAGCGTAATAGGCGGATTTTGCCCGGCCCTCGATTTTGATGCAGTCCACTCCCGCGTCCATCAGCTCAGGCAGATGGTCGATCATGCACATGTCCCGGGAATTTAAGATGTAAGTACCCTTTTCGTCCTCGTACACCGGGAAGTATTCGCCCGGTCGTTTTTCTTCCATCAGGGCGTATTGATAGCGGCAGGGCTGGGCGCAGGCGCCCCGGTTGGAATCCCGACCGGTCATGTAATTGCTGAGCAGGCACCGCCCGGAGTAGCTTACGCACATGGCCCCGTGCCCGAAGGTTTCAATCTCCAGAGCGGGGTCCACCTTTTGCCGGATGGTGCGGATTTCGTTCAGGCACAGCTCCCGGGCCAGAACCACCCGGGCCGCGCCCAGGCCTGGTTTGACCTGGGCGCATTCGTAGTTTGCGATGGACTGCTGGGTGGAGATGTGGCGCTGGCATTTGGGGGCGTACTTCCCCGCCAGGGTGAAGGCACCCAGATCGGCAAGAATCAGGGCGTCCACCTGCGCCGCCTGAAGCTGCTCCAGATAGGCGGGAAGCTGCTCTGCTTCCTCGTTCCGGGGCATGGTGTTGACGGTGACATGACATTTGACCCCATGGTCATGGGCGTATTTTACCGCCTTGGGCAGCTCCTCGGGGGAGAAATTCCCCGCGAAGGAGCGCATACCAAAGCTGGTTCCCGCAAGATATACGGCATCCGCGCCGTAGGCCACAGCCATTTTCAGCCGTTCCATATCTCCCGCGGGACTGAGCAGTTCCAGTTTCCCCATAGAGCCTCCCTTAGCCGTAGAAGGCGGCGATGTTGGCGTTGTGCTCCTCCTGGGTAGTGGCAAACTGGTGCATGCCGGTGGAGGGATTGAGCACATAGTAATAGTAGTTGTGACTCTCCGGAGACAGGGCAGCCTGGAGGCTGGCAAGACCGGGGTTAGAAATGGGCGTGGGGGTCAGACCGGTGTGGGTGTAGGTGTTATAGGGGCTGTCCAGGCTCGTGTCGATGGTCTCGGCGTTGCCGTCCTGGGCATAGACGATGGCGGCGTCGATGTTCAGATAGGCAGGGGTGCCCTCCCAGTTGAAGAGACGATTGTAGATAACCCCGGCAATGCTGGGACTTTCGGCAGGGGCGGCGGATTCCTTCTCGATGAGGGAGGCCACAATGGTGACTTCCCGGACGGTAAAGGTGCCGCCGGTGACGTTCTCGTTGAGAGTATCGATCTGGGCCCGCATTTCCTCGCTGAACCGATACTCAAAGTTGTTGAGCATCCGCTCCAGGGCCTCTCTGGGGGTGGAGTTCTTGTAGAACTCATAGGTGTCGGGGAACAGGTAGCCTTCCAGGCAGTACTTGTCTCCACGGGGCACGTTTTCCAGGAACCAGTAGTCCTTCAGCTCTCCGTCGGCGGCATAGGCGGCGGCGTCTACGGCGGTGCAGACCCGGTTTTCCTCCAGCAGATCAAAGATCTGACGGCAGGTGTAGCCTTCCGGAATGGTAAGCTCAATGACCTCCCGGCTGGACCGGGGCGTCATAAAGTTGACCAGGGCATGGTAGTCATAGAGGGTATTCAGGTCGTAGATGCCCGGACGAATCTTCTCCTCCGCGTCGGAAATGGAGGCGTAGAGCTGAAACAGGCTTTTATAGCGGATCAGTCCCGCGTCATAGAGCTTATCCGTGATGGAGGCCATGTCGTCCGCCTCATAGATGGTGACCGTGATGGGCTTATTTTCCCGACCAAAGGCCAGCACATCGGCGGCGCAGACCCAAAGCATCCGCCCGGCAGTGACGCCGATGGCGAGAATAAGGGCCAGCCAGACCACCGTAGCGAGAATGTTTGGAATGCCCAGCAGGCCCTCTCCCTTTTTCCGTTTGGGCCGGCCCTTTCGGACAGGCCGGGAGTGAACGGGGGGCTGAGGTTCCGGGGGTTCCACAATCGCCTCAGGGGCTTCGTTGTGATCCGGATATGCCGGCTCCGTGGGCGGTTCTTCCGGCAGAAGCGAAAGCGCTTCCTCTTCCGCTTCCGGCTCCCCGGGCAGCACAGACGCTTCGGCTGCTTCCGGAAGCTCGTTCAGGTCCTCCAGAATGGCAGGATCAAAGGGAGGTTCTTCCTCACCATGGTGCAGCATTCCGTGGAAGTTCAGGGCATCCTCGTCGGAGGTCAGGGGAACCCCAATCACAGGGGCTTCCAGAACCTCCTCACGGAGGGGAGAAGGGGCCGCTTCCGGGTCCTCTACATCGGGAATCCGTTCCATAAAGGAAGGACCGGCAGCCTCCGGGACTTCCGGCGCGGAAGAGTCAGCCTCCGGAAGGGCAGAGGCGTCTTCCCAGGCAGGCATCTCCGGGAAAAGCGGAACCTCTTCTAAGACAGGCTCTGTCCGAAACATGGGAACTTCTTCCGTGTTGGCTTCTTCCGGGAGCGGGGAAGCCGGTTCCTCCACCGCCTCAGACGTGGGGGTCATATCCTCGCCTTCCGGCGTGAAGGAAAGGGCCTGAATTTCCGGCTCCTCCGGAAGATCTGCATCGGTGGGAACAGGGGAAGGGTCCTGAGGCAGGATGTCATCCCCCTGTGGGAATTGACGATTATCCATAGTATGCTCCTTATGATCGGATGACGATTTGATGTGCGATTGCGTCGGCGGCCTCCGGACCCTTCAGGGCCGTAATGAGGGCCAGACCAAAGGGAATGGCGCAGCCTGCGGAGGTGCCGGTAATCAGCTTCCCGTCGGTGACAGCGGCGGCATTTTCTACCATATGGGCCTTGCCCATCCTGTCTTCACAGCCGGGATAGCAGGTGGCGTTCTTACCGTCGGGGATGCCCAGATCCGCCAGCACGGTGGGCCCGGCGCAGATGGCGGCGGTGAGCAGGTGATTTTCCCAGGCAAAGCGGATCAGCTCCATGGCCTCCCGGCTTGCCCGGATGGAGGCGACACCGCCCAGACCGCCGGGCAGGATGACGCCCTCCATGGCGGTCAGGTCCACCTGTCCAATCTCCAGATCCGCCACAACGGGGATTCCGTGGCTTCCGGTGATGACCTTGCCGGAAAGGCCTACGGTTGCCACGGCGATGCCGGCCCGGCGTAAAAGATCCAGGGGGGCCACGGCTTCCGTCTCTTCAAAGCCGGTTCCCAATAACATGTAAATCATGGTTTTTCCTCCAGACATGCTGCCACTTGGGCATAAATTTCTTCGTGAATATCTTCGATGGAACGCATTGCGCCGTCCCGGACGCAGGAGATCACCTTCCAGCCGTAATACTCCGCCGCGGCCGTTCCCGCCCGGCGGCAGGTGGCAAGGTAGTTTAAATCCTGCTCGTGGATGTCCGCATGGGTGTGGGTGTCCGCCTCCCGGCGGCGCATCATTTTCGCGGTAAAATCGGTGGGAACGTCTAGATAGAGGACCAGGTCCGGCTGGGGCAGGCCCAGCTTGCCATATTCAAAATCGTACAGCCAACGGAGAAAATCCTCCCGGCGCTCCTCCGGCTCCTTGGAAGCCTGATGGACGGCGTTGGAGGTGGTATACCGGTCGGAAATCACCAGGCCGCCCTGTTCATACCACCGGCCCCAGACCTTTTTGTAGGAAGCGTACCGGTCTACGGCATAGAAGGAAGAGGCGGCATAGGCGTTTACATCAGCAGGGGAGGCGCCGAATTCCCCGCCCAGATACATCCGGATCAGCGCGGAGCTTTCTTCGCTGTATTGGGGAAAGACCAGACGCTGAAAGGCCCGGTTTTCCTCGGCCAGGCGCTTGGTCAGAAGTGAAAATTGGGTGGACTTTCCGGAGCCGTCGGTTCCTTCCAGTACAATGAGTTTACCCATTTATATCCTCCTTATTGATAGGACAGAATATCATACCCTACAATATAGCATATTTTTCTTTTCTTGTCCACATCGGAGATGGGAAGGGTTCTTAATTTTTCAATAAGAATCGGCCTTTGGGCCAGCAGGGCTTCCGCTGAAAAGAGAAGCAGGGAAAGATCATGGTTGAAAAGGGCGGAAAAAGATGGTACAATACGAAAACAATCCGAAATTCATTGAAAAGGGAAAGAAAAACATGGAAGTAACGTTTGAAAGTCTGGGGCTGTCCCAGGCGATGCTGAAAGCCCTGGAGCAGAAGGGCTACGGCTACCCCACCACCATTCAGGCGGAGGCCATTCCCCACTTTATGCAGTGGAAGGATGTCATTGCCAAGGCCCCCACCGGCACCGGCAAGACCTTTGCCTTTGGCATCCCGATGATCGAGCACATTGACC
>CAYRDE010000072.1:0-8988 GCA_964422935.1 uncultured Oscillospiraceae bacterium
TACGAATCAAGTATGAACCTGCAAGGCGGTGCACAGAATCGTGTGCTGTGTGCAGCGTAGCCTGCCTTGAGTGAATGTGAGGGGAAGGAAGACCAGATCGCCGGCGGTTATGGCCATGACCGCTGCGGTTATCGCTTTCGGAAACCATATTTGCAAAAGAGGCTAAAACTATGATTCATTCTGTTGTGGAAAACACCTAGGCTGTCTCAACGGGGCAGGCAGGGGATTGCAGTACGGTCTCAGTGGCAATCGGGTAGTCAGGATTCGGCAACACCTGGACGGCGGGATCAAACGGAAACGGCCTGTGCGGCAACGGCAGGTTCCCTCTGGTGAAAAACAACCCGACCTAAGCCGTAAGATTTATCCTGCCTGCCGCCGTCTACCGTTAAAAAAATACTGAAACTTTTAAAGGAGAATTCCTGTGGCGAAACTAGACCCGGAGGCGGAAAAACGGGAAAGAAACAAGCAGATCAAATGGGTTGCAACCATATTCCTGGTTACCATTGTGATTTCTGGCACCATTTCTTTTATTTCTGATGAGGTCATGGCAGGCAGCAGCCTGCCGGTGGCGTTTTTGATTCTGCTGGTCATTATTCTGGTAGGCATTTTGTTTGATATTGTGGGCATGGCGGTGGCCTCCGCCGATGAAAAGCCCTTTCATTCCATGGCGGCGAAGAAGGTGCCGGGGGCCCAGGAGGCCATTCGGCTGCTGCGCAACGCCGAGCGGGTCAGCTCCATCTGCAACGACGTGGTGGGCGACATCTGCGGGGTTGTCTCCGGCAGCGCCTCGGCGACCATTGCCGCCCAGGTCATCCGGAACTTTTCCTTTTCCTGGCCCCAGATGATCACCCTGCTCATGTCCGCCCTGGCGGCGGGACTGACGGTAGGCGGAAAGGCCATAGGCAAAAGCATTGCGATTGATTCCTGCACGGAAATCGTGCATGTGGTGGGCAGAGTGATTCACGGAATGGATCAGCTGTTCCAGAAAAAGAAAAAATAGCTGAGGTTGTGTCAAAAGTGGGTATTTTAGAAACCATTAACGGTCACGAGGATCTGTGTAAGCTCAGTCAGGAAGAGCGTATTGCGCTGTGCGGAGAAATCCGTCAGTTTCTGATCGAAAACGTGTCCAAAACCGGCGGACACCTTGCCGGAAATTTGGGGGCGGTGGAGCTGAGCGTTGCCATCGAGACCGTGTTTACGACAAGGAAAGACCGCCTGGTATTTGATGTTGGTCATCAGTCTTATGTGCATAAGCTGCTGACAGGCCGCCGGGCGGATTTTGCGCATTTGCGGCAGTTTGGCGGTATTTCCGGCTTCCCCAAGCCGGAGGAGAGCATCTGCGACGCCTTTGTGGCAGGCCATGCCTCCAGCTCTGTTTCCATTGCCCTGGGCATGGCCCGGGCCAGGACCCTCCAGCATCAGGACTACAACATTGTGGTGGTGATCGGGGATGGGGCCTGCACCGGCGGCATGGCCTATGAAGGCTTAAATGACGCGGCGGTCAGCGGAGAGCCCATGGTCATTATCTTAAATGACAATGAGATGTCCATCGGGAAGAATGTGGGAGGCCTGTCCCACCATCTGTCCCAGCTCCGCTCCAGCCATCGGTATTTGCGGGCAAAGCGGATTTACCGTCAGGTGATGAAGAAGCTGCCCTTCGGAACGACCCTCTACAGCCTGAGCAGCAGGGTGAAGAACCGGATCAAACGGTTCCTGTTGCCGGGGACCATTTTTGAAAATATGGGCTTTACCTATCTGGGCCCGGTGGACGGACATGATTTGCCCGGCCTCATCGACCGGCTGACGGCGGCGCGGGATTTGCGGGAGCCGGTGCTGATTCATGTGGTCACGAAAAAGGGTTGCGGCTATCGGTTTGCCGAGGAGGACCCGGCGAAATTCCACGGAATCGGGAAATTTGATCCCGCAACCGGCAAAAAGCTGGGGGAAAAGGTGAAGACATTCTCCGATTCCTTTGGGGAAACCATGGTGGAGCTGGCAGAGAAGAACGACAAATTGTGCGCCATTACGGCAGCCATGCCTGGGGGTACCGGCCTGCTGGACTTCCAGAGGAAATACCCGGACCGGACCTTTGATGTGGGCATTGCCGAGGAGCATGCCGTATCCATGGCGGGAGGCCTTGCCAAGCAGGGGATGATCCCGGTGGTTGCCATCTATTCCACCTTCCTCCAGCGGGGCTTTGACCAGATTCTCCAGGATACGGGCCTCCAGGGCCTCCATGTTGTGTACGCCGTTGACCGGGCAGGTCTGGTAGGCGACGACGGCCCCACCCATCACGGGGTTTTCGACGTGGGCTTTCTGCGTCAGGTGCCGGGCATGCGGATTTTAACGCCGGTAAGCCTCCTCGAGCAGCAGGAAATGCTCCGCTGGGCAGTGGAAGAATGCCGTGGCCCGGTGGCTGTGCGCTACCCCCGGGGAGGAGAGGGGAGCTACGCCGGTAGCGACTGGCAGGGAATCGAGGGTCCCCTGGTAGCATGTCACCGTCAGGGTGAGGACATGACCCTGATTACCTATGGCAGTATGCTGGAGTGCGTGATGGAAGCGGCAGAGGCGCTGGCCCGGGAGGGCATTGAAGCTACGGTGCTGCGGCTTCTCACCGTAAGCCCCCTTCCCGGCGAAGAGGTTGCGGGGAAGCTTTCCCGGAACCACCGGGTGCTGATTGTGGAGGAAACCTGTTCCGGCTCCGGTATTCGGGAGGCCCTGGCCTGGGAGATCCGGAAATCCTGCCCGGACTGCCGCCTGGACGGTCTGGATCTGGGGTGGCGGTTCGTTCCCCATGGCTCCAGCCGGGAGCTGTATGAATACTGCGGCATCGATGGAAAATCCATTGCGCGGCGGGCAAAGGAGATGCTGGCCTGAATGAAAGTGAAGAAGAGACTGGATGTTCTTTTGACGGAACAGGGCTATGCGGACAGCCGCGCCAAGGCCCAGGCCATTATTATGAGCGGCCTTGTATATGTGGATGGTCAGAAGGCGGATAAGCCCGGCGTAGCCTATGAGGAAACGGCGGCATTGGAGGTCCGGGGAGCAGTGTGTCCCTATGTAAGCCGGGGAGGGTTAAAGCTTGAAAAAGCCCTGCGGGACTTTGGGGTCAAACCGGAGGGCTATGTATGCAGCGATTCCGGCGCCTCCACCGGAGGCTTTACCGACTGCCTCCTCCAGCAGGGGGCGAAAAAGGTATTTGCCATTGACGTAGGCTACGGTCAGCTGGACTGGAAGATTCGCTCGGACCCCAGAGTGGTGGTTATGGAGCGTACCAACATCCGCTATGTGACCCCGGAGCAGCTGGGAGAGCCGTTGGACCTGTCCGTGGTGGATGTGAGCTTTATTTCTTTGAAGATTGTTCTGCCCGCTATCAAGGCGCTGCTGAAACCGGAGGGGCAGGTGCTGTGCCTGATTAAGCCCCAGTTTGAGGCAGGCAAGGAAAAGGTGGGGAAAAAGGGAGTTGTCCGGGAAAAATCCACCCATAAGGAGGTTCTGGACAGCTTTGTAGCCCTGGCGGACAGCCTGGATTTTCGAATCCTGGGACTGACCTTTTCTCCGGTAAAGGGGCCGGAGGGCAACATTGAATTTCTGGCCCATCTGCGTCTGGGAGCGGGAGAGGGGATTCAGCCCGACACTGCTCAGGTAGTGGAAGATGCCCATGCGGCCTTAGACAAGGGGGTTCATCCGTGAAAAATGTGATTTTAGCCCCCAATCCCTATCGGGACAGAAACTTTGGGACCCTTCGCAGGGCCATGGAGATCTTAAAGGGCGTGGGAATCAACAGCCGGGTATGTCTGCCCTTTGAGGTGGACAGAGGCTTTGAGCTGCCCCGGGACATTCGCTTTTGCCGGCTGGACCGGGAGCTTCCGGGCGCGGAAATGGTCATCTGCTTCGGCGGTGACGGCACGATTTTGCATATGGCAAAGGCCGCGACCCGGAAGGGCATCCCCATTTTGGGGGTGAACATCGGAACCATGGGCTTCATGGCGGAGCTGGAGAGCACGGAGCTGGATAAGCTGACCCGGCTGGCCTCCGGGAAATATACCCTGGACAGCCGGATGATGCTGGACGTAACGGTTCAGCGGGACCGGGACATTCTCTTCCATGACCTTTGCCTGAACGATGTGGCGGTGACCAAGGGCGCTGTGGCGAGAATTGTCCAGCTGGTGGTGAAGTGTGACGGCGTCCAGGCCATGGAGTGCGGCGGCGACGGCGTGATTGTTGCCACACCCACCGGTTCCACGGCCTACTCCCTTTCGGCGGGAGGCCCCATTGTGGAGCCGGAGGCGAAAAATATTCTCATTACGCCCATCTGTGCCCACGATGTGGTAAGCCGCTGTATGGTGGCCTCCGACAAGCGGACGGTCACGGTGGAAATGGGAGCCAGCGCCCGCCGGAACGCCTATCTCAGCGTAGACGGAGGCCGGGCGGTCCGGCTGAATATGGGAGACGTGGCGACCATCCGCAAATCCCATTTGGAAACCAGGCTGGTTCGTCTGAATGAACGCAGCTTTTATGATGTGGTCAACGCCAAATTCAGGAAAGGATAAAAGGTGGCTCGGGTGAAAAGTAAGAGACAGGCCAAAATCATGGAGATCATCTCCAATCAGAATGTGGAAACTCAGGATCAGCTGCTGCAGTACCTGCAAGAGGCGGGCTTCTGTAGTACCCAGGCGACCATTTCCCGGGACATTAAGGAACTTCGGATTGTGAAGGAGCTGACCGGCATGGGCACTTACCGCTACTGTGCCGCGGCCCGGGAAGTGCCGAACACCTTCTCCGGTCGGCTGAATACCATTTTCCGGGAAAGCGTAACCCGGTTTGACTATGCCGAGAATATTATCGTGATCCACACCCTGCCGGGTCTGGCAAACGCCGCTGCTTCCGCATTGGACGCCATGAGTCTGCCTGTGGTGCTGGGCACCCTGGCTGGGGATGATACGGTGTTTATCGTCATGCGGGACAGCAATGCCGCGGCGGCCTTCTGCGGCGAGATCAAAAACCTGATTCACTGAGGAGGGGCAGAGCGGTGCTGAGTCTTCTGCATATTGAAAATATCGCGGTCATTGAAAGGGCGGATATTTCCTTCGATCAGGGCTTTAATGTCCTCACCGGTGAGACCGGCGCCGGTAAATCCATCGTCATTGACGCCATTTCCGCCATCCTGGGGGAGCGGGCCTACCGGGACATGATTCGGACCGGTACCAATAAGGCCTCGGTCCGGGCGGTCTTTACAGGCGTGCCGGAACTGAACTGGTTCCGGGAAAACGGGGTAGAATACGACCCGGAGACAGTGATTGCCCGGGAGGTCTATCTGGACGGGAAAAACGTCTGCCGGGTCAACGGCAGTCTGGTGTCTGTGTCCATTCTGAGAAAGCTGGGCATTCAGCTGATCAACATCCATGGTCAGCATGACAGCGCCTCCCTGTTCGATGAAGACAACCACCTGACCTTCCTGGATGCCTTTGCCGATAACGAGGCGCTTCGCACAGATTACAGCGAAAAATACGCCGCCGTTTCCGGGCTCCGCCGGGAAATTGACAGCCTGACCATGGACGAGGGGGAAAAGCTCCGCCGGATGGAGACCCTGAAATACCAGATTGCCGAAATTGAAAAGGCAGAGCTGGAGATTGGGGAGGATGATGCCCTGGAAGCCCGGCGCAAGCTCCTGCAAAACGCCGAAAAGCTCAGCAATGGCCTGGAGGAGACTGTCCAGTGCCTGTATGGCGGGGAGGATACCGACGGAGCCTCCGGGCTTCTGGCCCAGGCGGAATACGCCCTGGGACGGCTGCTGCGCATCAGTGACAGCTTCCAGTCCCTCCATGACCGGGTCAGCGATCTGATGTACCAGGTCCAGGACGTAGCAGAGGAGGCCCGGGACACCCGGGACAGCCTGAACTATTCCGCCGAGGAGCTGGAGCAGATCGAGTCCCGGCTGGATGTGATTCACAAGCTGCGCCGGAAGTACGGCGCCACCTGTGAGGATATCCTGGCGTATCTGGAAAAGGTAAAAAAGGAACTGGACGAAATCGAATTTGCGGACGATCATCTGGAGCGTCTGAAGGGGAAACTGAAAAAGGCGGAGAAGGAGGCCTGGGATCAGGCCCTGTGTCTGCGGAAGAACCGGCAGGAGGCTGCCAGGGCCATGTCGGCGCGGATTCTGACAGAGCTTTCTCAGCTGGATATGCCCCGGGTTCAGTTTACATGCCGGTTCCAGGAGCAGGAGCTGACCCCCAGCGGCGCGGACAGCGTGGCCTTCTATATGTCCGCCAACGCAGGCGAGGCCTTAAAGCCCATGAGCAAGGTAGCCTCCGGCGGTGAGCTGGCCCGGATTATGCTTGCCATGAAGAACGTGCTGGCGGAAAAGGACCAGGTGGCAACCCTCATCTTTGACGAGGTGGACACCGGCGTATCCGGTCGGGCGGCCCAGAAGGTCGCGGAGAAGCTGCGCAGTGTGGCAGAGCATAAGCAGGTTCTCTGCGTAACCCACCTGCCCCAGCTGGCGGCCCTGGCAAATACCCATCTTCTGATTGCCAAAACCGAACGGGAGGGTCGAACCTATACCTCCGTGACGCCTTTGGACTTTGAGGGACGGAAGCGGGAGCTTGCAAGAATCATCGGCGGAACCAATATTACGGAAACCACCCTGCGAAGCGCCGAGGAAATGCTGAGAAGGTGAGGGAAAACCGTGACTGCACAGGAAATGTGGAGAAGCTTCTGCCTTGCAGAAAAGGTATCCGGTGAATACCAGGCCTGGGCCTATGGCGATGACCCGGATACCCTGGCGGAACTGACTCTGGAAGGAAGGAAAACTGCCACGGCTTCCGCTTACCCCATTTATGCCCTGGAAGGGGAGCCGCTGCCCCAGGAGGGAGAATACAGTGTGATCCTGAACTCCCGGGAGGAAGCAGTTTGTGTCATCCGAACGGAGAAGGTCACAGTCTGTCTCTTCAACCAGGTAGGCGAGGAGCAGGCATGGAAGGAGGGCGAGGGAGACCGAAGCCTGGAATACTGGCGTAAAGTCCATAGAAAGTTCTTTTCTGAGGAACTTCAGAGGATGGGAATGGCTTTCGATGAGGAAATGCCGGTGGTATGCGAGGAATTTGTTCGGGTTTTCCCTTGACATTTCCGGGGAAATTTGTTAGTATGTTCAAAACACAGTGATGGGAAGAAGTAAGCGCCCATTCTCTTCCAGAGAGTCTCCGGCAGGTGCGAGGAGATAAGAGAACACGCCCAAATACCTCCCGGAGTGGCCTGCCTGAACTAGGGAACCTCTGAATAAATCGTCTGCGGCTTACAGACAGATCTTTTGCCCCAATCGTGCAGTGTGAAAAATGGGAAATACACAAAGTATTCCCGCATTTTCCACACTTTCGCTTGAGCTAAAATCTCTTGCTGCCAGCTCTTGCCGATTTAATCAGAGATTCCCTGGCAGTAGGGGAGGACGGGTTCGCCCGACACAGCGAGAGATGTTGCTGGACATCGTGAGGGTATTTGCCGTGAGGCAATGCCGAACTAGAGGTGGTACCGCGTATTTTACGCCCTCTATCCGTTTTGGATGGAGGGCATTTTCTGTTTTGCGAAAGAGAGGAGAGAGCATATGATCCGGGAGCCTATGGATATTCTGACCCAATACCCGGTGCGAAAGACCCAAAAGCAGAAGCAGGCCTTTCGGACGGATGTTTGTAACTATATTTCTTCCCTTGATTATCCATGCCGGGAGGAAGGGGGTAGCTTCGGCCTGCGGAACCTGGTTATCGGGGACCCGGAAAAGGCAAAGGTACTGATCACCGCCCATTATGACACCTGCGCCGCTCTGCCCTTTCCCAACCTGATCACGCCCTGTAACTTCCTGCCCTTTCTTGGTTATCAGCTGCTTGTGGTTGCGGTTCTGATTGCCGCGGCGGTGGTCCTCGGCATTTTGGTGGGAGTGCTGTTTTCCAGCGTGGACATCGGCTACTGGTGCGGCTATCTGGGCTTCTGGGTGTTTTTGGTGCTGATGCTGGTGGGACCTGCCAACCGGACGAATGCCAATGACAACACCTCCGGCGTGGTGACGCTGCTGGAGATTGCCCGGACCCTTCCGGAAAATCAGCGGAGCAAAACCTGCTTTGTCCTGTTTGACCTGGAGGAAGCGGGACTGCTTGGCTCAGCCGCCTATCGAAAGACCCACAGGAAAGCGACGGAAGCCCAGCTGGTTTTGAATCTGGACTGTGTCGGGGACGGAGACCATATCCGGCTGTTTCCCACAAAGAAGCTGAAAAAGGAGAAAAAGCGGCTGGCCTCCCTGTACAGGGCCTGCGGCTATTTTGGGAAAAAGGATATCCTGGTCCGGGAAAAGGGCTTTTCCGTCTATCCTTCGGACCAGAGGATGTTCCCCTACGGGGTGGGGATTTGCGCCCTGCGGAAGAGTAAAATGGGGCTGTACCTGGGAAGAATCCATACAAGGCGGGATACCATTTTGGAGCAGACCAACGTCAATCTCCTGCGGGCGGCCCTGATCACCTTCATCACCTGGGAGGAAGGAAAATGAAGTACCCATGGATCGACGAGTATCTGCTCAGGAAAAAGGGTGTCACGACGGACTTGAAGCTGGAATGGAACTGGTATCGCTACCTGATAGGCGGGAAGCTTTTCTGCTCATTGTGCCTGGATGAGGAGCAGAAACCGGTTCTGATTACCCTGAAGCTGAAGCCGGAGCATGGAGACGCCCTGCGGCGGCTGTACCCGGATATTATACCGGGGTATTATATGAACAAGGTCCACTGGAACAGCGTCAAAGCAGACGGCGCTGTTCCGGAGGAGCTGATGAAGCAAATGCTGGACGAAGCCTATAGCCTGGTGTTTGTCAGCCTGACAAAGAAAAAACAAATGGAAATACAAAATGGAGGAAACGAAAATGAAAGTATATGACGAACTGGTAGCCCGGGGCCTGATTGCCCAGGTGACCAACGAGGAAGAGATCCGGGAGATGATCGACAACGG
>CAYRDE010000073.1:0-8822 GCA_964422935.1 uncultured Oscillospiraceae bacterium
TCCCCGCCATCGGGTGTGCACCTGCCAGAAGTGCATCCGTACCGGCGACATTGAGAACATCGGCAAGACTGCCCGTCACGGCACCTATTTTGAAATGCTGGGCAACTTCTCCTTTGGCGACTACTTCAAGCGGGAGGCCATCCATTGGAGCTGGGAGTTCCTGACGGAAGTGGTGGGCCTTAGTAAGGACCGGTTGTACCCCTCTATCTATGAAAACGACGACGAGGCCTTTGAGATCTGGAACAAGGAGGTTGGCGTCCCCGCTGACCGGATCTTCCGGTTCGGCAAGGAGGACAACTTCTGGGAGCATGGCTCCGGCCCCTGCGGCCCCTGCTCTGAGATCTACTATGACCGGGGTGAAAAGTACGGCTGCGGCAAGGAAGGCTGCACCGTGGGCTGTGACTGCGACCGGTATATGGAGGTCTGGAACAACGTCTTCTCCCAGTTTGACAACGACGGCAACGGCAATTACAAAGAGCTTGCCCAGAAGAACATCGACACCGGCATGGGCCTGGAGCGTCTGGCAGTGGTGTGCCAGGACGTGAATTCCCTGTTTGATGTGGATACCGTTATGAACATCACCAACAAGGTCACGGAGATCACCGGCGCTTCCTACGGCCTGAGCGTGAAGATGGACGTTTCTCTCCGGGTGATCACCGACCATATCCGGGCTTCCGTCTTTATGATTGCCGACGGCGTCCTGCCCAGCAATGAGGGCAGAGGCTACGTTCTGCGGCGGCTGCTGCGGCGGGCTGCCCGTCACGGCAAGCTTCTGGGCGTGAACACCCCCTTCCTGTATCAGGTGGTGGAGACGGTCATCCAGGAGAATGAGGGCCACTACAGCTACCTGCGGGAGCGGGCCGAGTATATCACCCGGATTGTCAAAATCGAGGAAGAGAATTTCTGCCGTACCATCGACGGCGGCATGAGCATCTTTGCCGCGAAACTGGCAGAACACAAAGCCAAGGGCGAGACCCAGTTCTCCGGCGCTGACGCTTTCCTGCTGGCGGATACCTATGGCTTCCCCATTGATCTGACCATTGAAATGGTGGCAGACGAGGATATGACCCTGGATATGGAGGAGTTCCACCGGCTCCGGGAGGAGCAGAAGGTCCGTGCCCGGGAGGCCAGAAAGGCTCTGGGCGACCTGGCCTGGGCGGGCATTGACTTAGGTCTTGACAACACCCCCACCACCTTTGTGGGCTATACGGAAACTGCCTGTGAGAGCAAGGTCCTGGCTGTGTGCGTAGGGGACGAGGTTTCCGGTACCATTGCCGGCGGCGAGGATGGCATTCTGGTGTTGGACAAGACCCCCTTCTATGCGGAAATGGGCGGTCAGGTGGCAGACTTTGGCACCATCACGCTGGGCAGCAGTGTCTTCCAGGTGAATAACGTTCAGAAGGACAAGGGCGGCAAGTATCTGCATCATGGTAAGATGCTCTCCGGTTCCATCAAGGTGGATGATGTGGTCACTGCTGCCATTGATGTGGAGCGTCGGAAGGCCATCATGCGTGCTCACTCCGCCACCCACCTGCTGCAAAAGGCTCTGAAAACCGTTCTGGGCGGCCATGTCCATCAGGCAGGTTCCTTTGTGGACCCGGATCACCTGCGCTTTGACTTTACTCACTACGCTGCCATGACCCCGGAAGAGATTGCAAAGGTCAATATGCTGGTTCAGGAGTCCATCCTGGAGGGCTACGGCGTGGATATTAAGGAAATGCCCATTGATGAGGCCAAGAGCATGGGCGCTACGGCTCTGTTCAGCGAGAAGTATGGCGACACCGTTCGGGTTGTGAATATGGGCGGCTACTCCATCGAGCTGTGCGGCGGCACCCATCTGGACAACACCGCCAAGGTTGGTCCCTTCCGGATTCTGTCTGAGGCTTCCGTTGCCTCCGGTGTCCGCCGGATCGAGGCCATCACCGGCAAGGCCTGCCTGGAGCAGATGGATAAGAACCAGCAGCTGCTTCTCCAGGCAGCGGCAAAGCTGAAGGCGAAGCCCGCGGAGCTGGCGAATCGGATTCAGACCCAGCTGGAGGAACTGAAGGAGCTGAAGCGTGCCATCGAGCAGTACAAAGCCAAGGAAGCTTCCGGTGAGGTGGAGCGGTTCCTGTTTGGCTCCCGGAATGTGGAGGGCTTCCATGTCCTTACCGCTACCGTTGCCGATACCGACCCGGGGAAACTTCGTCAGATGGGCGATATGCTCCGGGACCGGGATTCCAGGGTGGTGGCTGTGCTCAGCACCGTGAAGGATGACAAGCCCACCTTCCTGGCGGTCTGCGGCAAGGACGCCGTGTCTGCCGGCATCAAGGCCGGTGAGCTTGTAAAGCAGGTCTGCTGTTGCTGTGGTGGCAGTGGTGGCGGAAAGCCCGACTCTGCCATGGGCGGCGGCAAAAACGTGACCAAGATGGATAACGCGCTGGCTTTGGTGGATGATTTCGTTGTGGAAAAGCTGAAATAAACAGAAAAGGGCGCTGCCGCTGGCGGCGCCCTTTTTGAAAGACAGGGGAGAAGGTTATGCGGCGGCTGGTATGGATGACACTGGGCTTTGGTTTGGGCTGCGGTCTGTGCGCCTATCTGCTGCCCATCCGGTGGGTGGCGATTTTAGGCATCTGTGTGCTTCTCTTGGGACTGCTTTCCCTGGGGCGATCCCGGGGAAAGCTTTCCGTAAGGACGGTCCTTCTGCTGGGTTTCAGTGCCGGATGTCTGTGGTTTTATGGCTTTTACTGGGCTTGCCTCAATGAGGCGGTCCAAATGGATACCAAAGTTATACAGGTTACGGTCAGAGCCAGAGACTACGGACAGGATACAGACTATGGTTCCGCTGTGGAAGGCACCGTTACCCTGGAGGGAAAAGACTATCAGGTCAAGGCCTATCTGAAGGAGAAACAGGAGATTCTCCCCGGCGATAGGCTCACGGGTTCCTTCCGCTTTCGTGTCACCACTCCCGGCGGTTCCCGGGAAGCTTCCAGATACGAGGGAAGAGGGACCTTCCTCCTCCTGTATCAGACCGGCGAGATAATCCTTGCGCCCGGGAATGAGAAAACCTGGACGGACCGGGCGGCGGAGTTCCGAAGGAACCTGAAGGGTATCCTGGATACCTGTTTCCCGGAGGATACCGCACCCTTTGCCAAAGCGCTGCTGCTGGGAGACACCGGGGAGTTAAGCTATGCGGAGGATACGAACCTGAAAGTCAGCGGTATCCGCCATGTGGCGGCAGTTTCCGGTCTGCATGTTTCCATATTGTTTGCCCTGGTCGGTGTCCTGACCCTGCGCAGACGGTTCCTGACCGTATTGGTAGGATTTCCGGTACTGTTTGCCTTTTGGGCGGTGGCGGGGTTTACGCCCTCCGTTACCCGGGCCTGCCTAATGTGCGGCCTGATGCTGCTGGCTTTGCTGTTCGAGAAGGGCTACGACGGCGCAACGGCACTGGCTTTCGCGTCTCTTGTGATGCTGCTTCGGAATCCTTTGGTCATTACGGATGGAGGCTTTCAGCTCTCTGTCGGATCTGTGGCGGGCATCTTCCTCTTCTCCGGGAGAATTGACAATTGGATGAGAAAGCGCTTTTTCCGGGAAAAGGGGAAGAGCTGGAGGGGAAAGGTCATCCGATGGGCCTGTGCTTCCGTTTCGGTTACCCTGGGCGCGCAGATCTTCACGGTCCCCCTGTGTGCCATGTACTTCGACATGGTAAGCCTGATTGGCATCGTGACCAATCTTCTGACGTTGTGGATTATTGGCGGAATCTTCTATGGGCTTCTGGCCCTGTGCCTGATATATAGCGCCTTTCCCAGTGTCGGGCTGCTTCTGGCAAGGGGGATTGCCTGGCCCATCCGATATGTGCAGTGGATAGCGAGGCTTCTGGCGAATACGCCTTTGTCGGCGGTCTATACCAAAAGTCCCTATGTAACCGCCTGGCTGATTTTCCTGTATCTGCTGCTGGCAGTGTTCCTCTTTCAAAGAAACAGAAAACCGAGGGTTCTTGCCTGCTGTGCCCTGATGGGTCTGTGCGCCGTATTGCTGCTCTCCTGGATAGAGCCGCTGGGGGAGGATGTGCGCTTTACGGTTTTGGACGTGGGGCAGGGACAGTGTCTGCTTTTTCAAAAGGATGGGCATACTTTCCTGGTGGACTGCGGCGGCGACGGGGACGATGCTTCTGCCGATACCGCGGCGGAGGCGCTTCTCAGCCAGGGCATTCGAAAGCTGGACGGCGTGATTCTCACCCACTGTGACCGGGACCATGTGGGCGGGGTAGACAACCTTCTCAGCCGGGTGGACACGGACCTCCTGATCCTTCCGGACCGGTGGAGTGAGTGGGACTTTTCCACAAAGGGGAGAGTCCTTTATGCGCAGGAGAATCTGGAGCTGACCTTCGGAACCGGGAAAATTCGGATATATCCGGCAAACTTTCCCGGAACAGACAATGAAAACAGCTTATGCGTCTTGTTTGATACGGAAAACTGTGATATACTGATAACCGGTGACCGGGACGGCTTCGGCGAGCGGACGCTTGTGCGAAATGAAGCAATTTCAAAGGTGGATGTTCTGGTGGCGGGCCATCACGGCTCCAAGAATTCCACCTGTCAGGAACTTCTGACGGCGGTTCAGCCGGAGATCGTCTGTATTTCTGTGGGCAAGGATAATTCCTTCGGGCATCCGGCACCGGAGACCCTAAAGCGGCTGGAAGAAAACGGCTGCAAGGTGTACCGCACCGATGAAAGCGGTGACATTCTCATCAGGAGGTGAACCCATGGCAAAAAAAACGATCCCTGGGGATGGCTTACGAGAGCTGAAAGGGGATTTGAAGCAAAAGACGTTGGGCAGGCTCTATATTTTCCATGGGGAGGAAACCTTCCTTATGCACCACTATCTGGGCCAAATACAAAAGCAGCTGCTGGACCCGCTGACGGAGTCCTTTAATTTCCACCGGCTCAGCAGTGAAACCTTCGATCTGCGATCCTTTGCCGACGCAGTGGAAAACCTGCCCATGATGGCGCAGAACACCCTGGTTCAGGTGGACGATATTGACCTGTTTAAGCTGAATGAAGGGGACCGGACCAAGATGGCGGAAATTCTTTCCGACATTCCGGAATACTGCACCGTGGTTTTTACCTACCTGACGGTACCATGGAAGCCGGACAAGCGGCTGAAAAAGCTCTGGGAGGCCGTGGAGAAAAGTGCCTGCATTGTGGAGTTTGACAAGCAGGATCAGCGGGATCTGGCAGCCTGGATCACCCGGCACTTTGCCGCCCGGGATAAGAAGATCAGCAGCGACCTGTGCCTGTATCTTATCGACATCACCGGCGGCACCATGACGGCCCTGGCTGGGGAAATCGATAAAATCTGCGCCTATTCCGGGACTGCGGAAATCAAAAAATCGGATATCGATGCGGTGACGGAGCCGGTGCTGGACGCGGTGGTCTTCCAGATGACCGACCTGCTCAGCGCCGGAAAATATGACCAGGCTCTCATTAAGCTCCAGCAGCTTTTCAAAATGCAGCAGGAACCCCTGGCAATTCTGGGAGCCGTGGGAGGCAACTTTCGCCGGATCGGGGCGGCGAGGACCTTACTGGATTACGGGAAAACGGCCTATGATCTGCAAAAGCTCTGCGGCATTCCGGACTATCCTGCCCGGAAAACCATGGACGCTGCCCGGCGGTTTTCTCCCGCCTTCTGCAAACGGGCGGCGGAACTGGTGCTGGAAACGGACTACCGGATGAAGACCTCCTTTGACGATCCTCAGCGGCTGCTGGAAATCATGGTACTCTCCCTTGCTCAGGAGGCCCAGAATGGTTAAAATCAGGGAGGCAATTGTGGTGGAGGGCCGCTATGACAGGAACACTCTGAGCCAGATTGTGGACGCCCCCATCTTTGAAACAGCGGGCTTTGGGATTTTTAAGAACAAGGAACAGATGGCCCTTCTTCGTCGGGCGGCGGAGAAAAGGGGACTGATTGTCTTTACCGACTCCGACGGAGCAGGTTTTGTGATCCGGAATCACATTAAAAGCGCCATTCCCGGCAAGTACCTTAAGCATGCCTACATCCCCGACATCCCGGGGAAAGAGAAGCGGAAGTCCGCTCCCGGCAAGGAAGGCAAGCTGGGTGTGGAGGGCATGAGCCGGGAGATTATTTTAGAGGCGCTGAAAAGGGCAGGGGCTACCATAGAGGGGGTGGATGCCCCCGTCAAGCGGGACATTACCAAGCAGGATTTGATGGCTCTGGGCCTGAGCGGTGAGGCCAACGCCGGGGAAAAGCGGCTGGCTTTGCTGAGGAAGCTGAACCTTCCGGAGCGAATGAGTCCAAACGCTATGCTGGAGGCTTTGAATTTACTATATACCTTAGAGGAACTGACCAAGATCATGGAAGCACTGGAGAACCAAAATGGTTGATATACAGGTAAAAGATTTAATCAAATTTTTTGTCATCGGGGAAAACCTCCTGGACGGTCTGAGCTTTGAGATTCAGGAGGGGGAACGGGTGGCGATTTTAGGGCGGAATGGCTGCGGCAAGACCACCCTCTTTAATATTCTCACAGGCCAGATGGACTATGATGGGGGAGAGGTTTATGTAAACCCTAACAAGCGTTTGGGACTGATTTCCCAGATTCCGAAGTTCCCTGAGGGCTATACTGTGGAGGATGTGCTCCGGTCTGCTTATATCGACCTGTACCGGATTAAGCGGAAGATGGAGCAGCTGGAATGGGAGATGGGCCAGGATGCTTCCGATGAGCAGCTGCGGGAATATGACCGGCTGTGTAGCGCTTTCCAAAGCGGCGGCGGTTATGATATGGATGTGGAAGTGGACAAAATCTGCAACGGCCTGGGCATTGCCCCTGAGCAGAGAGATCAGGACTTCGCCTGCCTCTCCGGCGGAGAAAAGACCCGGGTGAATCTTGCCCGTTTGCTGCTGGAGAAGACGGATATTCTGCTTCTGGACGAGCCCACCAACCACCTGGACTTAAGAAGTGTAGAATGGCTGGAAGGGTATATTAGGGCCTTTAAGGGCACTGTTCTTGCCATCTCCCATGACCGGTATTTTATCGATCAGATTGCCCAGCGGGTTATTGAGATAACAGAGGGCCATGCGGAATTTTATTCCGGCAACTACTCTTTCTACATGGACGAAAAGCAGGCCAGGTTTGACCTGCAATTAAAGCAGTACCAGCAGGAGCAGGCAAAGCTCAAGCAGCTGGGCTATACCCTGGAACGGATGAAGGGCTGGGGTATCAACAACCGGACCCTTTATCGCCGGGCTATGTCCATTCAGCATCGGATGGAGCGGATTGAGAAGACGGAAAAGCCCAAAAAGGAGCGGACCATGAAGGCCAGCTTTGGTCAGAAGGACTTCTCCGGGGACGTGGTCTTTAAAATGAAGAACGTCAGCAAGTCCTTCGGGGACCGCACCCTGTTTTCCGGCGTGGAGCTGAATGTGGAGGGCGGCGAACGGATTGCCCTGCTGGGAGATAACGGCACCGGCAAGTCCACCTTCATTAAATGCCTTCTGGGAGAGGAGGACTGTCAGGGGAAAATTCAGTTCGGCCCCACGGTGAAGTGGGGATATCTGCCCCAGATTATCCACTTTGACCATCCGGAGCGGACCTTATACGACACCATGCTCTATGAGAAGAACTGTTCTC
This sequence comes from uncultured Oscillospiraceae bacterium, assembly GCA_964422935.1. Lineage (GTDB taxonomy): Bacteria > Bacillota > Clostridia > Oscillospirales > Oscillospiraceae > Faecousia. Next base: position 7,634 of record CAYRDE010000073.1, read on the forward strand.
CCCAGGTGGCGAGAGATCGTTTAGGCGCTTTTATGTTCCAGGAGGAGGATGTGTTCAAGACTGTGGGAAACCTCTCCGGCGGGGAGCAGTCCCGTCTGCGGCTGTGTATGCTGATGGATGAAAAGATCAATCTGCTGATCCTGGACGAGCCTACCAACCATCTGGATATTGCGTCCCGGGAATGGGTGGAGGCGGCCATTGAGGAATTCGAGGGCGTGCTGCTGTTTGTGTCCCATGACCGGTATTTTATTGAAAAGTTCGCTGAGCGGATCTGGCTGCTGGAGGATGGCACCATTCGGGACTTTCCCTGCGGGTATCAGAAGTACCGCTCGATCCTAGAGCATGAGGCTGCGGCAAGGGTTCAAACTCCGGCAGCGCCCAAGCCCAAAAAGGAAAAGCCAAAGGGAGGCACCAAGGACAGCGAAAAACTGGTGCGCCGTTTGGAGCGGGAGATCGAAAAGCAGGAGAGCCTGGTTGCCGCCCTGGATGATGAGATCGAGAAAAAGGGTGGCGACTACCAGGAATTGACCCGACTTCTGAGTGAGAAGGAAGAAGCGGAAAGTCTGCTCATGGAGCTGATGGAGCAGTGGGAGGCGGCACAGGACTGAGAGGGCAAATTAAAACAGTTGACACCCAGGGACCAAAGTCCTATAATAATGAAAGAAAAACAAATAAGGAGCGATTTAACATGAGTTCTTGTAACGGTAACTGCTCTTCCTGCAGTAGTTCTGACTGCGGCGACCGGAAGGCAGAAAGCCTGCTGGAAGCCCTGAATCCAAAATCCACCGTGAAGAAGGTCATCGCCGTGGTTTCCGGCAAGGGCGGCGTGGGCAAATCCACCGTCACCGCTATGCTGGCTGTGGCTATGGTCCGGGAGGGCAAGAAGGTTGCCATCCTGGACGCCGACATCACCGGCCCCTCCGCACCTACGGCTTTCGGTGTTACCGAGTGCCAGGGCGCCGACGAGAGTGGCCTCTATCCCGCCCTGTCCCGCAGCGGCATTCAGATCATGTCCATCAACCTGCTGCTGGATAACCCTGCCGACCCTGTGGTCTGGCGTGGCCCGGTGATTGCCGGGGCGGTGAAGCAGTTCTGGACGGACGTGATCTGGGAAGATGTGGACTATATGTTCGTGGATATGCCTCCCGGAACGGGCGATGTTCCGCTTACTGTGTTCCAGTCCATTCCG
>CAYRDE010000074.1:0-8799 GCA_964422935.1 uncultured Oscillospiraceae bacterium
GAAGGTAGTCAAAGCCCAGCTCGTTGTTAGTGCAGTAAGTGATATCGGCGGCGTAGGCCTTCCGGCGCTCCGCCGGCTCCATGCCGGGAATCACCAGGCCGATGGTCAGGCCCATATACCGGTAGACCTTGCCCATCCACTCGGACTGGTATTTTGCCAGATAGTCGTTGACGGTGACCACATGGACACCCTCTCCGGTGAGAGCATTTAAGTAACAGGGCAGAATGGCAACCAGGGTTTTGCCTTCACCGGTCTTCATTTCCGCAATCCGTCCCTGGTGCAGCACGATGCCGCCCAGCAGTTGGACGGGATAGGGCCGGAGGCCCAGCACCCGGTCGGCAGCCTCCCGGATGGCGGCAAAGGCCTCGGGCAGCAGATCGTCCAAGGTCTCCCCCTGGCTTAACCGCTCCTTGAACTGGGCGGTTTTGCCCCGGAGTTCTTCTTCGGACAGGGCCTTGTATTCCTCCTCCAAAGCGAGAATCTTGTCCACGGTCGGCTGAAGCTTTTTGATTTCCCGCTGGGAACGGGTTCCGAACAGTTTATTGATAAGTCCCACAATAGACTCCTTTCTAAACGCACACATGCGATAAATCCGAATTTTCGATAGGCTTTTGTATTATAGCATACCTTCCCGGAGAATAAAAGTCGAATTTATGAACAAATCCCCGGTTCGGGTGAGATTTTTCCTGTTTCTTTCTCCAAAAAGAAGGCCCCGGAAGGGTTTTCCTTCCGGGGTGTTCCGATCATAGCATATGGGTTTGATAAAACCGCCATGGCGTTTCTCTTTTAATCCTGATTGAAAAATGCCTCAATGGTCACCCGATTGGCGCTGACATGACCCTGCTGGAAATTGGGCTTTCCGCCGCCTCTGCCGCCCAGGGCCGCTGTCATCTCTTTTCCGAAGAAACGCAAATCCCCTTCCCGGCTGGCAAGGCAATAGGCATAGCCCTCTTTGTCATTGCCGCAGAACACCGCCGCCCTGCCGCCGCAGCTTTCCGCAATTCTGTCCGTCAGCTCCCGCAGACCGTTGCCGTCCAGGTCTTCCGCAAAATGAAGCACATTTCCCGTTCCCGCGTATCCCGCCGCGACCCCGGCGAAAACCTGCCGCTGCAATCCAATGATCCGGTACTTCTGCTGCTCCAACAGATCATTCATTCGCTGGGCCGCCGCCCCGGTCTCCATGGGCTTGGCGGAAAAGGCCTGGGACACCAGTTTATTCTGCTCATAGGCAGCGCTGAGAAGGTCATAGGCAAGCTTTCCGCAGGCCATCTCCATCCGGGTGCCACTGCGGAAATTCACCGCGGAAAACAGCTTGATCAGCCCGATCTCTCCGGTGGCCTCTACATGGGTGCCGCAGCAGGCGCAGGTATCAAATCCCGGCACCTCCACAATTCGCACAGGCCAGGGCAGGGCCCGCTTGGTGCGGTAGCTTACCGTTGGCAGCTCCTCGGGACTGGGTGTCCAGATGTGCAGGGGAATGTTTGCCCAGACGGCAGCATTGGCCTCCGCTTCCAGTTCCGGCAGGGCTTCTTGGGGGATGATGCCGTCAAAGTCAATGGTGGTGCTTTCCGCTCCCATGTGGAAGCCCACATTGTGGTAGCCCCACCGGCGGTTAATGATACCGGAGACGATATGCTCTCCGCTGTGCTGCTGCATCCGGAGAAACCGGGCATCATAGTCAATGCGCCCTTCCACCGTTTCGCCTGGGGCCAGAGGACCGTCACAGGTATGCACCACCTGCTCCCCCTGTTCCCGGGTATCCAGCACCCGCACATTTCCCAGGGTACCGGTGTCCGCTGCCTGACCGCCGCCCTCGGGATAAAAAGCGGTAGCGTCCAGAATCACGGCAAAGCCCTTTTCTGCCTTCTCACAGGAAAGTACCTTTGTGGAAAAGGTACGCAAATGGGAATCTTCATAGTATAACTTCCGGGTTTCCATGGTCTGCTCCTTTTCGGTTTTGTTTTTTCAATTCTACCACGGATAGCGGAAAAATGCAATGATCCCAGGTCTTTCCCCTGTTCACAGAAAAACTTTTGGAAAAACCCTAGCTATTTTGACCATTTCGGTGTATGATAAGCAAAATGTATCCTTTTTCGAGGTGATTCTTTATGCCATCCAATTTTGCCCACTACCGGTTTGGAAAGCTGGCCTTCCCAACCCTGCCCCTGGAGGCCCGCAACTGTATTACCCGATTCCGCCGGCTATATGAAATGGGCCAGCAGGGGCCGGACTTCTTCTTTTACTGCAATCCCCTTTGGGAAACTGCCGGGGTGAAGCTGGGACACAGCTATCATCGGCAGACCGGTCAGGAATACTTTACAAAGGCCTGCGGTCTTGCCAACACCGAAGCCGCCAAAGCCTATCTCTATGGGGTCCTGGGCCACTACTGTCTGGATTCCAATTGCCACCCCTATGTCAACAAGGTGGTGGAGGCGGGAAAGGCCGACCATATTGCCCTGGAATCGGAGTTCGACCGCTATCTCATGGCGGCGGATGGCATTTCGGAGCCGGACACCTACGACATGAGCGAGAAAATCCGGCTGACCCGGGGGGAATGTGTCACGGTTGCCTCCCTTTATCCCCCCGCTACCCCCGGAAGCGTCCATCGGGGCGTTGCTTTTATGCGGCTGTCCATCCATTATCTGGCGGGAAAGGATCAGGAAAAGGTGAAGCGGCAGCTTAACCGGATCAAGCCCAGCCTGAAAAGCAAGCTGGTGCCTGCCCAGCCGGTGGAAAAATATGCCCGGATGGACAGTGAGCTTCTGGCCCGGTACAACCGTGCCCTCCGGGCTTATCCCCAGATGGTGCAGCAGCTTCTGGACCTGATGGGTCAGGGCAAAGATCTGGACGAAGCCTTTGTGGGAACCTTCGGCTGATATTTCAAACGGAAAGAGATAGGAGAAGACCATGAACGAGAAATTCAAACTGACGCCCCTGGAAAAAAGCTGGGTCTTATATGACATCGGCAACTCTGCCTTTATTCTGCTGGTATCCACTCTGATCCCCATTTACTTTAACGCCCTGGCGGGGGCTGCCAACGTGAACGAGAATTTGTACCTGAGCTATTGGGGCTATGCCGGTTCCATTGCTACCATCTGCGTCGCCATCATCGGCCCGATCTGCGGAACATTGGCGGACCGGAAGTTTAAAAAGCCTATTTTTATGTTCTGTGCCGGCCTGGGGATTCTGGGCTGCGCCTGCCTGGGACTTGCGGGGAGCTGGCTGGTCTTTTTGGTGATCTTTGTCATCGCCAAGGTGGGCTATTCCTCCAGCCTGGTGTTCTATGATTCCATGCTGCCGGAGGTTTCCAACGAAAAGCGGATGGACAAGGTCTCCTCCACAGGCTATGCCTTCGGCTATATCGGCTCCGTGATTCCCTTTGTGGTCTGTTTGGTTCTGGTACTGATGCACGATTCCTTCGGCATCTCCATGGGCACCGCCATGACCTGCGCCTTTCTGGTCACCGCCGCCTGGTGGGCACTTTGCACCCTGCCGCTGCTGCGGGGCTACAGGCAGACCGCCTTTGTTGCCACGGAAAGGACGCCTTTGGGGGACACCTTCCGGCAGCTGGGCAGAACCTTCCGGGAGGCCAAAAAGGAAAAGCATATTTTCCTGTACATGATCGCTTTTTTCTTCTTCATCGACGGCGTTTACACCATCATCGATATGGCTACCGCCTACGGCGCTGCCCTGGGCCTGGACACCACGGGGCTGCTGCTGGCTCTGCTGCTGACCCAGATTGTGGCATTCCCCTGTTCTATCCTGTTCGGACGCCTGTCCGCGAGGTTTGACACCGGACTGCTCATTAAAGTGTGCATCGCCGCCTACACCGGCATTACCCTGTTTGCCGTGTTCCTGTGTACCCAGTGGCAGTTCTGGGTGCTGGCTACGGCGGTAGGCATGTTCCAGGGCGGCATCCAGGCCCTCAGCCGGAGCTATCTGGGAAAGATCATCCCGGCAGAGCGCAGCGGCGAATTCTTCGGCCTCATGGATATCTGCGGCAAGGGCGCTTCCTTCATGGGTACCACCATGGTGGCCCTGGTCAGCCAGCTCACCGCCGGAATTACCATTCATGTTTTCGGTCTGGAGCTTCAGAATGAAAACATTGCCGTGAGTATTTTGATGGTACTCTTCGCCATTGGCTTTGTGCTGTTCAATAAGGCCGATAAGCTCAATAAGGCCCGGGTCAGGGTATAAAACGGTTTTGGCGTTCCCTTCGGGGAACGCCAAAATATTATGGGATTCTCAAAAAACGGTTTACATTTCCAATGATGTCTTGTATAATATTTGCAGTGAATTGCACCTGAGCAATTTAAATCTGAATGAAAGAGGGTAATTCCCATGAAGCAGTTTATGGATAAGGACTTCCTGCTGTCTAACGATACGGCGAAGGTCCTTTACCACGATCACGCCGCCAAGATGCCCATTGTTGACTATCACTGCCATATCAATCCCCAGGAGATCTATGAGGATCGCCGTTTTGATAACATCACCCAGGTTTGGCTGGGTGGCGACCATTACAAGTGGCGTGTTATGCGCTCCAACGGTGTGGATGAATACTACATCACCGGCGGCGCTTCTGACCGGGAGAAGTTCCAGAAGTTCGCGGAGTCCCTGCCCAAGTGCATTGGCAACCCCATGTACCACTGGTGCCATCTGGAGCTGCAGCGGTTCTTCGGCTATCATGGCGTTCTCAACGGCGACACCGCAGAGGAGGTCTGGAATCTGTGCAACGATAAGCTGCGCAACGATCCCAACATGACCGTCCGGGGCCTTATTAAGCAGTCCAATGTTCTGATGGTTGGCACCACCGACGACCCCATTGACGACCTGAAGTGGCATGAAAAATTAGCTGCCGATCCCACTATGGAAACCAAGGTCTGTCCCTCCTTCCGTCCCGACAAGGCCGTGAACATCCACAAGGAGACCTTTGTTCCTTACATGAAGGCTCTGGGAGAGTCCGTTGGCTATGAGCTGGGCTGCATTAACTGCGTCCGCAAGGCGCTGTCCGAGAAGATCGACTTCTTTGACGCCCACGGCTGCCGGGCCAGCGACCACGGTCTGGACTTCATCCCCTATGTGGAGGCCACCGACGAGGAGCTGACCGCTATCTTCCGGAAGGCTATGGCTGGTGAGGCTATCACCGACCGGGAGGCTGAGGCCTACATGACCGCCATCGTGCTCCACTGTGCCAGAGAGTATGCCCGCCACGGCTGGGCCATGCAGCTGCACTACTCCGCTCTGCGCAACAACAACACCGACATGTACCGCAAGCTGGGCGCCGACACCGGCTTTGACAGCATCGCTACCACCACCTGCGGCGAGAGCCTGTGTAAGCTTCTGGATCGTCTGAACACCGAAAAGCTGCTGCCCAAGACCATCCTCTATTCTCTGAACCCCGTGGACAACGCCATGCTGGACACCATTCTGGGCTGTTTCCAGGGCACCGAGGTTCCCGGTAAGATTCAGCACGGTTCCGGCTGGTGGTTCAACGACACCAAGACCGGCATGGTTGAGCAGATGACCTCACTGGCAAACCTGGGCCTTCTGGGCAACTTCATCGGTATGCTCACCGACTCCCGCTCCTTCCTCAGCTACACCCGTCACGAGTATTTCCGCCGGGTTATGTGCAACCTGATCGGTACCTGGGTGGAAAACGGCGAGTATCCCGCCGATATGAAGCAGCTGGGTCAGATTGTGGAGGATATCGCATCCAACAACGCTGTGCGTTATTTCAATCTGTAAGCCGAACTTTTTCCCATGAGGACGCCGCATTTTGCGGCGTCCTTTTGCATTCCTGCGGATTCCCCTTTACATTCCTCTTTTTTTCGGGTAAAATAGGCGGCAAAGGAGGGATGCACGATGTTTGACGATCCCAAGAAGGAACTGCACAGGCTGGATGAGGAGCTTCGGGCAGAATCCTACGAAGAACAGCTTGAAAAGCTCCAGAGTCAGGAAATCCCGACTTTTGAGGATCTTGATGAGGAAGACGATGACTGGCTGGAGGAGGTGGACCAGCTTCTCTCTGAGGAGCCGGAAAATTCCCTAAAGTATCCCGGAATCGGAAGGGTCGGCGGGAGACGCAATGATGCCGTGGATTTCCATCGCACTGTCTACTCAGACGAAGAAAATAAGAAGGATGCCGCGGTATTCGTGGAGAAAAAACAAAAGAAGAAAAAGGAAGAAAAGAAGCGCGGAAAAGACGAGAAGAAGTCCGACAGCGTTGGATGCCTTCCCTTTATCATTTTCCTGGAGCTGGTGGGGATTTCCGGGATGCTCTGGTGGTGGTACCGATGGATGCGATGACGCCGGTAGGCCGGTTCGCGCCGACTCCCTCCGGGCGGATGCACCTGGGAAACGTGTTTACCGCGCTGCTGGCCTGGCTGTCCGTAAAGGCAAAGGGCGGGGAAATGGTGCTGCGGATGGAGGACCTGGACACCCAGCGCACCAGTGCCGAATATGCCCAGGTACTGCGGGAGGATCTTACCTGGCTGGGTCTTACCTGGGACCGGGAGACCCCGGCCCAAAGCCGGAGAGGGAAGGTTTATGACCGGTATTTTGACGCACTGCGGGAGATGGGGTTACTCTATCCCTGCTACTGTACCCGCAGTCAGCTTCACAGCGTCAACGCCCCTCACCTGTCCGACGGTACTTATGTCTATCCCGGAACCTGCCGGAACCTGACTAAGGCCCAGCGGGAGGCCTTTCACCGTGCCCCGGCCTGGCGGGTACAGGTGCCGGACAGGATTTTCGAGGTTTCCGACCGGGTTCAGGGCCATTCCCAGTGGAATCTGAAAACCGACTGCGGCGATATGGTGGTGCGCCGGGCGGATGGGGTGTATGTCTATCAACTGGCTGTCACCGTGGACGACGGGGAGGCCGGTGTAACAGAGGTGGTGCGGGGGATGGATCTGCTCAGTTCCGCGCCCCGGCAGATGTATTTGCAGGAATTGTGGGACTTTCCCCATCCGGACTATGCCCATGTGCCCATGCTGCTTTCTCCCGACGGACGTCGGCTGAGCAAGCGGGACCGGGATCTGGATCTGGGGGAGCTGCGAAAGCGTCTTTCTCCCCAGCAGCTTATCGGAATCCTTGCTTGCAGCGCGGGACTGATCAGCCAGCCGGAAAGCGTCTCTGCCCAGGAGCTGAAGCAGCATTTTTCCTGGGAGCGGGTGCGCCGGGACAGCGTTACCATTCTGGGGGATGTGTTGAAAAATCAATGATAAATTGTCGAAAATCCACAAAAACCAACCGGGCCTATTGCATTTGCTTTTTGCATAGCGTATAATGCAAAAAGAAGCAAAACAAACGATAAGGAGAGTTAACGATATGACAAAGAAACCTGTTCTCGTGGTTCTGGCAGCCGGAATGGGCAGCCGTTACGGCGGCCTGAAGCAGATTGATCCTGTGGGCAGTCAGGGAGAAGCTATTCTGGACTACTCCATTTACGATGCTCATCAGGCAGGCTTTGACACGGTTGTGATTATTATTAAGGAAGCCATCCGCAAGGACTTTATGGAAACCGTGGGCAAGCGTCTGGAAAAGGCTCCTGTAGAGATTCGCTATGCCTATCAGGAACTGGACAACCTGCCTGCCGGTTACACCGTCCCCGAAGGCCGGACAAAGCCCTGGGGCACCAGCCACGCGGTGCTCTGCGCTGCCGAGGCCATTGACGGCGCACCCTTTGCCGTCATCAATGCCGACGACTATTACGGAAAATCCGCTTTCAAGGTGATTTATGATCACCTGTCCGCGACTCAGGAAGAAAATGACTACTGCATGGTGGGCTATGAGCTGTGCAAGACCGTTACCGACAACGGCTCCGTGGCCCGGGGCATCTGTGTGGCAAACGAAGAGGGATACCTGGAGGAGGTTACCGAGCGTACCCGGATTGAAAAGTACGATGGTGGCATCCACTATACCGAGGATGGAGAAAACTGGGTGGATGTGGCGCCGGAGACCATCGTTTCCATGAATCTGTGGGGCTTTATGCCCAGCTTCCTGACGGAGATCAAGAACCGGTTCGCCGCCTTCCTGGACGGTGCCCTGCCGGTCAATCCGCTGAAGTGTGAATACTTCCTGCCTCTGCCCATTTCTCAGCTGATACACGAGGGCGGCGCCAGAGTCAAGGTGCTGACCTCTCCCGATCAGTGGTTTGGCGTGACCTATGCCGCAGACAAGCCTGTGGTGGTGGCTGCCCTGAAGAAGATGACCGATGAGGGAAAATACCCCGACGGCCTGTGGGGATAAGAGAAAAAGAGACAGACAAACGCCGCTCCGATTTTGGAGCGGCGTTTTCGTGTATCGTGAATACTTACTTTGTACCTGCGAGAATTTGGGCAAGCTCAGAATTGCCGTCCAGAATAACGGTCTTCTCGTCCCCCTGGAGGCTGGCCTTCAGAGCTTCCAATGCTTTTGTGAACTCGTAGAATTCCTTCTTATCCGGGGTATCGTAGGCAGCAGCCAGCATTTCCATGTACTTCTGCTCGCCCTCCGCCTCCAGCTTGGCGGCCTGGGCCTTAGCGTCGGAAACCAGAATGTTCACCTGCTTGTCCACGTTGTTGCGGATGATGGAGGCTTCATAGTTACCGTCGGCGGTGTACTTCTCCGCCATCTGGTTCCGCTCGGAGATCATCCGGTTATAGACGGCGTTCAGGTTACTTTCCGGCAGATCAAACTGCTTGATTTTCACATCCTCTACCCGAATGCCGTAGGTCCTTGCCAGAGCATCCACATCGGTGGCAATGCCGCCGTAGATGTCGTTGCGCTTGGAGGCGTCGTCCATGTTGATGATGTCCG
>CAYRDE010000075.1:0-8768 GCA_964422935.1 uncultured Oscillospiraceae bacterium
TGGCGCCCCGGGCTGCCATGGTGCCAAAGGTGGCAATCTGGGCCACATGGTCCGCGCCGTACTTGCGCATGACGTAGTCAATAACCTCGCCCCGGCGCTCCTGGCAGAAATCCGTATCAAAGTCCGGCATACTCACCCGCTCGGGGTTTAAAAACCGCTCGAAGATCAGGCTGTACTTCATGGGATCCACTTCCGTGATGTGCATACAGTAGGCCACAATGGAGGCAGCACCGGAGCCACGGCCCGGGCCTACCGGAATCCCCTGCTCCTTGGCATAGCGGATAAAGTCCCAGACAATGAGATAGTAGTTTACATAACCCATCGAGCTGATGACGCCAATCTCATATTCCAGCCGTTCCCGGTATTCCTTTGGGGGATTCTGATACCGCTGGGCAAAGCCCTTTTCGCACAGCTCCCGGAAGTAGCTTTCGTTGGTGTACCCCTCCGGCACCGGGAAGGAGGGCAGATGGTATTCATGGAAGGTAAATTCCAGGTTGCACCGCTGCGCAATCTTCACCGTGTTCTCAAAGGCCTCGGGGCAGTCCGGGAACAGCTCCTTCATTTCCCCTTCACTTTTTACATAAAACTCCTGGGTCTGGAATTTCATCCGGTTTTCGTCGTCCACTGTCTTACCGGTCTGGATGCACAGCAGCACATCCTGCATGGCGGCGTCCTCCTTACGGAGGTAATGGGCGTCATTGGTGACAACCAGAGGCAGTCCCGTTTCCCTGGCAAGGCGCAGGATTCCCTGATTCACCCGGCGCTGCTGCGGGATTCCGTGATCCTGCATTTCCAGGAAGAAGTTCCCCTCCCCGAAAATTTCCGCCATGGTCAAAGCATAGCTCTTGGCGCCGGCGTAGTCCTCTCCCATGAGATACTGGGCCACGCCCCCTGCCAGGCAGGCAGACAGGGCAATCAGCCCCTCATGGTGCTTTCTCAGCAGCTCCAGATCCACCCGGGGCTTTCCGTAAAAGCCGTGGAGGAAGCCCTCCGATACCAGCAGGCACAGGTTTTCGTACCCCGTCCGGTTCTCGCACAGCAGTACCAGATGGTAGGGATCGTTGTCAACGCCATGGACCCGGTCCTCCATTCTCCGGCGGGCAACGTATACCTCGCAGCCGATGATGGGCTTGACCCCGGCCTCCTTGGCAGCCTTATAAAAATCGATACAGCCGTACATGACGCCATGGTCGGTGATGGCAACGGCAGTCTGTCCCAGCTCCTTCACCCGTTCCATGAGATGGTCGATCCGGCAGGCGCCGTCCAGGAGAGAGTATTCAGTGTGCAGGTGTAAATGGGCAAAGCTCATGGGGTTTCCTCCTTGGATAGCAGCATCAGCTTCTTCATCCGGTTATTCATGGCAGGCTTGGTGATAGGCGGGTCCATCATGGCAGCCAACTCTCCCAGCGAGGCAGAGGGATTCTCCCTCCGGGCGTCCGCTGCCTGCCTCAGCTTCGGAGGCAGGGTATCCAGCAGCCCCTTCCCCTCCAGAATCCGTATGGCAGCAAGCTGCTCCTGAGCAGCCTCCACAACCTTCGTGATATTGGCATCGTCGCAGTTGCAGCGGCGGTTTACCTTATTGTTCAGTTCCTTTTCCAGCCTTGCTTCCATGATCCCCATGGCGGCAACAGGGGCACCCAGAAGGGTAAGCAGGTCGGAAATCTGTTCGCTTTGCTTGAGGTACAGCACCACGCTGCCGCCTCGTCCGGCGCTCTTCGGGGAAAAGCCCAGCACCTCCCGCAGAAGGGCGTCGGTCTCCCGGGCCACGCTTTGGTGGGTGGTGGTGATTTCCATATGGTAGCCCTTCCCCGGGTCGGTAACGCTGCCTCCCGCAAGGAAGGCCCCCCGAAGAAAGGATGCCTTGCAGCAGTCCTCCTCTACCACCGGAAGGTTTACATGCAGGGACAGGCTGCCTCTGGGATCAAAGCCAAAGGCTTCCATAATGGCGCCAATCTTCCCTGTGTCCCAGATCTGAAACACCAGCTTTCCCGGGGAAGCCAGACTGGGATAGCTGTCAAAGTCCATGTCAAAGGCCTTTTTAAAGAGCTTCGGCAGAATATAGGCAAACTCCCGGCTTTCCGTAATAATACGGATGTTGTCATTTTGGAAGCAGTTGCAGTATAGCAGCACCCCGAAGCATTCCGCCAGAGCGCAGCAGGTTTTCTGTGGAAATACCCGGCAGGTCTCCGCCTTGGCGGACGCCGAAAAAGACAATGCCATTTGGAAACCCTCCTTAATTTTCTTAATTGTCATCGGTGAAACCCACTCGGCTCCCCCTATGGGGAAGCTGGCTCACGAAGCGAGACTGAGAGGGCTCCCTTTACCAGATCCGAACCTCCGGCTCCAGCCGAATTCCGGAATCTTCATATACCAGATCGGACACTGTTTTCAGCAGTTCCTTGACATCCGTTGCTGTCGCGCCCCCCAGGTTCACGGCGAATCCGGCGTGCTTTTCGGAGATGGCAGCGTTTCCCACCCGGAAGCCCTTCAGCCCCGCCTGGTCAATCAGCGCAGCGGCATATCCACCCACAGGGCGCTTGAAGGCCGAGCCTGCCGAGGGAAGGTCCAGGGGCTGAGAAGCGGATCGCTTGCCGATCAGCTCCTTCATTTTCGCCTTTACTTCCTCGCCGGGCTTATGCTCCAGGCGGAAATCCGCACTGACCACAATGTCCCCAGTGTCCTCCAAAATGCTGTGACGGTAGGAAAAGTCCATATCTTCCCTGCTCAGGCAGCGGATATTGCCATCAAAATCCATGACCTCCACCCGCTGCACCACCTGGGCCATCTCCCCACCATAGGCTCCGGCATTCATGTAGACGCCGCCGCCTATGCTTCCGGGGATACCATGGGCAAATTCCAGACCTCCCAGGTTTTGATTTGCCGCGAATACCGCGCCCCTGCTCATGGTCACGCCAGCCATCAGTCGGATAGTTGGGCCTTCCAGCCGTTCCATTCCGTCCAGACAGTCCTTTAAACAGATCACCAGGCCGGGGATTCCCGCATCCGGTGCCAGCACGTTGGTTCCTGCTCCCAGTATAGCAGGTTTTCTGTCCAGAATTTTGGATACTTTCAGAATTTGCGCCAGTTCCTCCCGGGACTTGGGGAAGGCCATAACCTCCGCCGCACCGCCGATACGAAAGGAGGTGTGCTTTGCCAGGGGCTCCTGGAAACGGATATCCATTTCCGGCAGACATGCGGAAATTTCCCTTTGAAAATCAGTCAAATCAGTCATAAACGCCTCCGGGTGTATACTATAGGATAGTATATCATATTCCGTTTCATTATGCAATTATTACAGCTATGAAATTTGTGTTACAGACAGTATTCACAAATATGCCTTTCACAGCAGAATTCCCCCGCTGCTTTTCGCAGCGGGGGAAAAGGATCATTCCGCAGGGATTCCTTCCGTAATGGCCTGCATCAGCCTGGTATTTTGTCCCTGGTCGAATTTGAGAACGCTGGAGGGTACGCCAAACAGATCAATGATCTCTCCCCAGTAGGTGGTCTGCACCGGGCAGGTTCCCGTTTCAATCGTCAGCTGGGGCAGCAGGGGCACAATCTCCCACAGACAGGTGGTAATATCCTCGTTAGTCATGTTGGTGGTAATCATGGGCAGGAACTCCTCTGCCATTTCCTGGAACTGACCAATGCTCATGCCCTTCAGGGAATTAAACACAGAGGTAATCACCTTACGCTGGCGCTCAGTACGCTTGATATCGCTGTCCCCATCCCCTTCTGCCTTCCGCATACGGGCATAGGACAGGGCCTCACTGCCTTCCAGCCATACCTTCCCGGGCTGCAGCTCCCGGAAAACGTACCAGGAATCCTTGTTGAGGTAGTCCGCTTCCGCCTCCGTCAGCTCTACCTGCACGCCGCCCAGCTTGTCAATGATATCCATAAAGCCCTGGAAGCTCACTTCCACATCATAGTCCACCTCAATGCCGAAGTTCTCCTTCAGGCACTGGTTGGTCATTTCCATGGCGCCGCCTGCGCCACCCCATTGATAGCCCAGGTTATAGCAGACGTTAATCCGGTTTCTTCCGCAGGGATGCGTCTTGCCGCTGGGATCAACATAATCCGGCAGCTTCACATAGGTATCCCGGAGGAAGGAGTGCAGGTACATGGTCTTCGTGGTCTTGTTCACCGTAACCAGAATCATGGTATCCGCCATCCTCTGGTCGGCCTCCGCTTCCCCTTCCCGGGCCTGCTGACCAATCAGGAGAACGTTGATAATATCCTTTCCGGACTCCTTATAGGGCAGCGTGGTAGGAACCGTTGTCGGTTCCGTGGTTGCCTCCGTGGCAGCCTCCGTCTGTACCTCAGTGGACGCTTCCGTAATTCCCACAGATTCTGTGGTTTCCGGTGTCTGGAGCTGCTCCCGATTCTTTGCGCCAAACAGAAGCATCCCCGATAACACTGCCGCAGCCACAATCAGCACAATCAGCATCACAATCAAGGCAATCCGTCCTCCGGAGCTGCCCTTCTGCTTTGCGTAACGTCCGCCTTTGCTCATTATTTATACCTCCAAAAGAGTTTTCATTCAGTATCCTGAGACCCGGGCTGGGTGGGGATATCCGCCGGGACCTGAATATCTTCCTCCGGGTTGTAGGTGGCGGCGTCCGGATTATAGGTTGCCCAGTCCAGAACATCCTCAACAGACGCACCCTTATCCTCAATCTCTGCCCGATTGATTTTATTGAGCATTCCTGTCAGGTAGCTGGAAAACGCAAAGTAGGCAATGCCAATCAGAATCAGCAGCACCGCCAGAACGATCAGTGTGATCTTCCAGCCCCGGCCTTTACTTTTTCCCCCTGACGTCTTGTTTTGATTCTTCGCCAGGTAACGACCGCCCTTCGCCATACGCAGCCTCCTTCACAGTCAGTTTGAAACCGTCTCGCAATCCCTACATTTTATCACAGTTTCCCGGAAAGCACAAGTATTTGACATGTCTTTTTCATTAACAAAATATGGACGGCAAAAGCCGTCCATACTCCGTAATGTAACTTATTTCTCTACGATCTCCAGAATCTCCATGGGGCAGGCCTTGACACAGATGCCGCAGGCGATGCACTTGGAAGCGGGGCCCTCCTGGGGCAGCACCATGACCTTCATGGGGCAGGCCTCCACGCACTTGCCGCAGCCAACACACTTCTTCTTGTTAATCATGTACACGCCGGTCTTGGGGTTCTGGGTGATGGCCTCATGCTCACAGGTGCGCATGCACTTGCCACACTGGATGCAGGTGTTGGGCTTTGCGCCGCCATCCTTTCCAGCCACAATTTTGATGCAGGCCTTGGTGATGTCAAACTCCTTATAGAACGCCTCAGCACAGGCCTGAGCGCACTGGAGACAAGCCATACATTCCGCGGTTTTCTTGACAGCAAGCTTCTTCATGGAAAAATTCTCCTTTGTTTTTTTATTATAACCTGATTATACATGGTTCTTTGAAAAAAAGCAACGGCAAAATAACATTTTTCTTTCAGAATAATCGGAAGCAGCCTGGAAATAATAGCGTTGAAGCAAGAACTTCTGGAGGTAATCAAAAAATGAAAAAATACTTGATCGCAGGACTTACCCTTATGGTGCTGGCATCAATGCTGGTGGGCTGCGGCTGCACCAACCAGAACATGACCCCCACCACCATTCCCACCACCACGCCGGTTCCCAGCACATCCATGACCACGGAGCCCACCACCAGAGCAACCACGCTGCCAACCACCGCGCCGACCACCACCGCGCCTCACGGCAACGGCGGTCTGGATAACACCACCGGCGTCACCGAGGGCACAGGAGCCACATCAGGCACCTCCGGCGCCACCGACGGCGACACAACCTCTCCCCAGCGGAGCCTGCCAAACGGCAGATAAGATTTGAAGGAAGAAACGTCCCTGATCCCCTTTTTAGGGTATGACAGAGAAAAACAAAAAACGGAAGGAGAAAGCATATGGATGTCAAAGGATGGGCACTCACAGCCGGAATCGGCGCTGCTGCCGGTGCCGTGGCTGTTCTGATGATGCCGCGAAACAACCCCACCCGCCGTCTGGCTGCCAAGGCCGCCAACAAAATGGAGGACGTAGCCTGGAAGGTTGGGGATACCATTTCCGCCAAGATGGACGATTTGGAAATGTAAGCTTAAGGCCCGCCGGGAAAAGCCTCGGCGGGCCACGCTTTTTTAGAAGGTTTCCTTTTGGGTCAGGTCACGGCGGTAGAGCCAGAGCAGAGTCGTAACTGTCAGCAGGACTGTGGTTAGCACAAGGTCTCTGCGCCAATCACCCCTCAGCAGATTTATGTTTTGCACAATGCGGAAGCCGGTGCCCAAAAGGAGAAACGCAACCAGGCTGGCGGCATAGACTGCAATCCCCATAGAGAGTTTTCTCCATTTTCCGTTTCGAAGCCTCCAGGCAGCCGCCGCAGAAATTGCCATAAACGCCAGGCTTCCCAGGAATCCGACCAGCAACTCCATGTTGATCCCCAATCCATACTGCTCTAAAACTTCTTCCGAGGGACGTTCCCCATCTCCACCATGCCAAATCAGTTCGCCTAGTTTTCCTTGGGTGTCCAGATACCAGAGGTCATAGCTGTGTCCTGTTTGCGTCCATGTTTTTTCCTCCCCAGGATCGACCTTGTCTGGGTCTTTCTGATAGCTGATTCTGGTAATCCCATCCTCGTTTTCGAAATTGTAGGTTACTGAAATGTTATGGAATCGGTCATAATCCTTCTGGGTGACTTCCTGAATATGATAAAGCTCCCGAATGTGGTTCTCCACTTCTGTTTGAGACATGGATTGATATTTTCTGTCCCATATTCTTCCTCTCAGCCAATCATATCGGGTTGTGTGAACAAAGCCCCACTCGTCATTTTCGATACCGCCGCCTCCGTGCCCCATAATCCCATGGGCGTAGTCAATGGCCAGTCCCCCGTCCTCCCGAAGCTCAACCCCTTCAATGGCCTTTTCCGCAGGGAGGTAAACGGGTGCCGTCATAAAGATCATCCCCGACCAAATGAGGCTCACAATGGTGAGGACCACACAGGCCGTGGTGAGAATCTGCCGCTTTCGAATGGTCTTGCGGATATGCTCCATGGGGGCGATATCCACGCTCACAGGAATGGCCTCCTTCTTTTTAAGCCTTCCCAGCTCCCTGGTACATTCGTCGCACCCGCACAGGTGCTCGTCCACCAGCTCCCGTGTCTCCTCGCATACCATGTCCTCCGCATACAATGGCAGGATGTCCCGAATGATATTACAGGACACTTTCATTTGAATTTCCTTCATATGTAACCCTCCATTTGCTCCTGAATTTTCCGTCTCGCCCGGTGATAGGTCACACAGGCCCAGTTTGCCGTCCGTCCGAAGAGGCTTCCAATGTCCTCGAAGGAAAGCTGCCCAAAAATCCGCAGGGAGAAGACCTCCTTGTATGGCTCCGGCAGGTCGTGAAGAAGACGATGAATCGCCATGGCCTGAGACCGATCGATGATCTGCTCCTCTATGGATGCCCTGGGGTCCGGAATTTGCAGGTCGTCCATGTCCTCCGTCGGCCTTGCCTTGCGCAGGTGGGACAGGTAGCAGTTTCTCCCCATGGCGCAAAGCCAGGTCCTGACATCGCAGTCTCCCCGGAACTTTGGCAGGGCCTTCATGGCCTGAAAGAACACCTGCTCCGTCAGCTCCTCTGCCAATGCTTCATCCTTGCAGATGGCCCGGAGATACAGCTCCACGTCCCGGAAATAGGTACGATAGACGGTTTCAAATTCTGTCACGCTTCTCATCTCCTTCTGTCCATTAGACGCGGAAACAGGGAAATCCTTACAAAAAATCCCGGGAAATTTTTATTCTCGGGATTTTTCGGTTACTGAATATCCAGCTTCACATTGTCCCCTTCCGCATCGGCGTAAATGGAGGAAATCGGGCTTTCGAAGCTGTCAATAATGGCCTGAGAAATGGGGTCCTCCAGCTCCCGCTGAATGGTTCTCCGAAGATTCCGGGCACCATAGACAGCGGAATAGGCCTTCTTCACCAGCAGCTTTTTGAGGCTATCCGACCAGGTCAGGCTCAGGCCCCGCAGGGCCAGGCTGTCCCTCAGCTCAGAAAGCATAATCTCCGCAATCCCCAGGAAATGTTCCTCACTCAGGTGGTTGAAGGTGATAATCTCATCCACCCGGTTTAAAAACTCCGGACGCAGGAATTCCCGGAGGGCACCCATGGTCTTTTCCTTCACCATGTCGCTGTCCGTGCGACCAAAGCCCAGGCCGCCAACCCGCCCCTCAGAGCCTGCGTTGGAAGTCATCACAATGATGGTGTTCTCGAAGTTCACCACCCGACCCTGGGCGTCGGTAATCCGCCCATCGTCCAATACCTGGAGCAGTACGTTCAGCACATCGGGATGGGCCTTCTCAATCTCGTCAAAGAGGACCACACTGTAGGGACGGCGGCGGATTTTCTCCGTCAGCTGTCCCGCCTCATCATAGCCCACATATCCCGGAGGGGAGCCAATGAGCTTGGAGACCGTGTGTTTCTCCATGTATTCCGACATATCCAGCCGGATCAGGCTGTCTACGCTGTCAAAGAGGTCATCCGCCAGCTGCTTGACAAGCTCGGTCTTGCCCACGCCGGTGGGGCCCACGAAAATGAAGGACACCGGCTTTTTCTTGGGGGAGATACCGACCTGGTTGCGGCGGATGGCCCGGGACACGGCGTCCACCGCCTCGTCCTGGCCCACGATGTGCTGCTTTAACCGGTCCGGCAGGCCCTTGATCTGCTCATATTCCTGGGC
>CAYRDE010000076.1:0-8678 GCA_964422935.1 uncultured Oscillospiraceae bacterium
CCTCCTTGATGGCGTCCAGCATGGTCTTTCCGGGAGGCTCCAGGGACTAGTCGTGGCGGTTGGGGGTACGGGTAAAGCCATCCCGGGCGTTGCCCACATAGGGTCTCGCGATCACCCGGCCTACGCCGTGCTTTCCCCGAAGAATCTGCCTTGCCTTGTGACAGGCGTCGTACAGCTCTTCCAGGGGGATTTTTTCCTCATGGGCCGCCACCTGGAACACAGAGTCGGCAGAGGTATAGACAATCCATTTCCCGGTGTCCAACTGCTCCTGACCATAGTCCCGGATCACATCCGTGCCGGAATAGGGCAGATTGCACAGCCAGCCCCGGCCTGTGGCCTTCTCGAATTCCTCCAGTACCTCCCGGGGGAAGCCCTGGGGGTAGGTGGGCAGGGGTTCCGGAGACACCAGTCCCGCTATCTCCCAATGACCAATGGTGGTGTCCTTGCCCATGGAGGCTTCCCTCAGCCGGGCCACGGCTCCCAAAGGCGCTTCCACTCTGGGCAGGCAGGTGACCCCATCGATATTGCCCAGGCCTGCCGCAATGAGATTGGGAATGTGAAGATAGTGGGAGGTGGCGCAGGATGCCAGGGTATTGACGTTTCTGTCCCCAAACTTCTCCGCGTCGGGCATGGCGCCGATGCCAAAGGAGTCCAGAACAATGAGAAAAACACGTTTCATAGAAATTCACCTCTATCAGGTATCCGAAATTATCCGCCGATGATCACGCTCACGTTGCCATGGAGCGCAATCCGGATCAAGCCGCATACCAGTAAATGCAGGGGGTAGTACACATAGAACAGCCATCTTCCACCCCAGGCCCTTCCCTTTTCTCCGTGATACCGGGCAAGCAGCGGGATGGTCAGGGCGGTGAACAGCTGCAATATGCCATACACCGGGTCGATGAACAGCACATATACCAGAGCATACATGGCGGTGCAGGCCATCATGCCAATCATCTGCCGCTTAAAGTTCCCCCGGTTTTCACTGATCTGGACAATTGCCAGCACCGCAATACAGCTCCAGTCGGCGCAGAAGGTAACAGCGCAGATCACAAGCAGGGCAGCGGTCTTCTGCCACTGCTTCCACCTGTCACTTTCCAGGATAGACAGGGTAACAACGCCCCAGAACAGGGGCCAGATCACGCTGGTCTGATTAAACACTGTGGTCCGGAAGGGGATAAAGGGAATGCCAAAGCAGAAGTTATAGGCAAAGTGGCTGATGATGGCAAGAAGCAGCAGGCGCTCGCCATACTTCTTCCGGTCATGGGTATAGTGCCAGCCCTCGGCAATGAAGTACCAGAAGATGGGAGCGGCAAGCCGCCCGATCCCATGAATCAGCAGCAGCCACCACTGTCTCCCATACCCGGGCCAGATCACGCTTGCCAGATGATCCGCCGTCATGGCAACCATAGCGATGTATTTCAAATCGCTGCCGGTGAGGGTTTTCTTCTTCATATCCTTTCCTTCTTGTCCATGGCAACCGCCACGTCCAGGGCCACCTCTATCATCTGGGTGAAGGCAGTCTGCCGCTCATCGGAGGTGGTCTCCACCCCTTTGAGCACATGGTCGGAGATGGTGCAGATGCACAGGGCACGCTTGCCATATCGGGCAGCGTTCATATACAGGGCCGCGGCCTCCATTTCCAGGGCCATGACCCCCATCTTTTTCAGACCATAGACACTGTCCAGGCCTGCGGGCACATCCACATGGTCCCCGTAGAACACATCGGAAGAATTGACGTTGCCCACATGGTAGGTAGCGCCATGGGCCTGGGCGGCCTTCACCGCCTCCGTCAGCAGCTCCCAGGAGGCAATGGGGGCAAAGGTACCGGGCAGGTGGAACTGGCTGGCCCAGTTCGAATCGGTGCAGGCGCCCTGGGCAATCACCAGATCGTAGAGGTTGATGTTCTCCTGAATGGAACCGGCGGAGCCCACCCGGATGATGTTTTCCACGCCGTAGCCGTTATATAGCTCATGGGAGTAAATGCCGATGGCGGGCATGCCCATGCCGGAGGCCATGACGGAGACCCGGACACCCTTGTAAAAGCCGGTATAGCCCTGGACGCCCCGGACATTGTTCACCAGAACGGGGTTTTCCAGGAAGGTTTCCGCAATGAATTTGGAACGGAGGGGGTCACCGGGCATGAGCACGGTTTTGGCAAAGTCGCCGGGCTTCGCGGAATTATGAGGGGTTGGTGTAGTTAACATAACATTTCCTCCTTGTGTCAGAATCGGATTCGGTTTAGTAGGTTCCGTCGTTTTTCAGGCCCTTGGCGATCTTCACGATCCGGGAGGTGCCCAGCCGGTCAGCGCCCAATTCGATGAACTTCTCGGCATCCTCCAGGGAGGCAATGCCGCCGGCAGCCTTGATCTTCACATGGGGCGCCACATGCTCCTTGAACAGGGCCACGTCTTCAAAGGTAGCGCCCGCCTTGCTGAAGCCGGTGGAGGTTTTGATGAAGTCCGCCCCGGAGTCGGAAACGCATTTGCACAGCTGGATTTTCTCTTCCCGGGTCAGCAGGCAGGTTTCAATGATCACCTTCAGGCATTTGCCATGGCAGGCCTGTTTCACAGCGGCAATTTCCCGGGTGATTTCTGCCCATTTGCCGTCCTTAGCCCAGCCGATGTTGATCACCATGTCCACCTCGTCAGCCCCGTTTTCCACGGCGTCGGAGGCCATAAAGCATTTTGCGGCGGTGGTGTCGTAGCCGTTGGGGAAGCCGATGACGGTGCAGACACCCAGCTTGTCTCCCACATACGCCTTGGCCTGCTTCACATAGGACGCGGGAATGCAGACGGTAGCGGTTTCGTAGCGGATGCCATCGTCACAGATGGCTTTGATTTCCTCCCAGGTAGCCGTCTGGGCGAGCAGCGTATGGTCGCATTTGCTCAGGATTTCTTTCAGTTCCATAATTGTTCTCCTTACTTTTGTCCGTGTAATTTGATGGTTTTGTGCTCCCGGATACCCCGGATGTAGCACTTGTGGCACATGGCGATATAGCTGTCATTGCCTCCCAGCACCACCTGTGCGCCCTCCGTGATGATGTGACCGTTGCCATCGATTCGGGCATTGACCGTGGCCTTGGCTCCGCAGTCGCAGATGGTCTTGATCTCCTGGATGGTGTCCGCCACCTCCATGAGCCGCCGGGAGCCGGGGAACAGCCGGGTCTGGAAATCTGTGCGCAGGCCGAAGCACATCACGGGAATGTTAAAATCGTTGACGATGGCCCGGAGCTGATCGATTTGCTTTTCCGTCAGGAACTGGCATTCGTCCACGATGATCACATCGCATTTCCCCGCCTGGTTTTCCCGGAACCGGGCGTAAATATCCCGCTCCGGTGGAACCACCTCCACCTTTGCCTCCAGACCGATGCGGCTTTTCAGCACCGTCTCTCCATCCCGGATATCGGCGCTGGGCTTCATCAGCCAGACCTTCAAATCGTTTTCTTCATAGTTATACTTGGTAATCAGCGCCTGGGCGGTTTTGCTGGAACCCATTGCGCCGTATTTAAAATAGAGCTTTGCCATATATCTTCCTCCGTTCTTCCCTTCCATTATACCGAAAGAACCCGACCTTTGCAACCTTAATTTGCAGCAGTTTCCACAACCTTCCCTTGCGCCGGAGGCTTCCGTATGATATAGTAAAAGCTGAAAAATGTTTTTTCAAAAAATGCAACCCCATCTTAAAAAAGTCGAGTATATAGGTGAAGGAGGGAATGCCCTATGAAAATGAAAAAATACATATCTCTGCTACTGTGTGCCCTTTTGATTTGCTCCCTGCTTGCCGGGTGCGGAGCCAGCAGTAAGAACAGCAGCTCCGCCAGGTCCTACGCAGCCGCCCCCATGGCTATGGATCAGGCTGCCGCTGAGGAAGCCGGCTATGACACTGCCGCCGGAAACTCCCTTACCGATTCCGGCTCCACCGATTCCAGCGCCCTGCCGGAGAGCCGCAAGTGGATCATCACCATGTACCTGTCCGCAGAAACCGACGATCTGGATGCCCTCACCGCCGCTCTGGACGAGAAGATTCTGGCTCTGAACGGGTATGTGGAGGATCAGAACGTCTACAACGGCAGCGCCTATTCCGGTCGACGGTACCGCAATGCCAATCTGACCATCCGGATTCCCGCCGGGGATGCGGACAAGTTCACGGAGGAAGTCTCCGGCATTGCCAACGTGGTCAGCAAGGAGAAGAACCTGGAGGACGTAACGCTGAACTACGTCGCCACGGAAAGCCGGGTGCAGGCTCTGGAAACGGAGCAGACCAGACTTCTGGAGCTGCTGTCCCAGGCGGAAAATATGGCGGATCTTCTGGAGATCGAGTCCCGGCTGACCGAGGTCCGCTATGAGCTGGAGAACTACACCTCCCAGCTGAAGCTCTACGACAATCAGATCGACTATGCCACCATTCACCTGAGCATCACCGAGGTTCAGGAGTATACTCCCGTGGAGGAGCCAACTCTGTGGGAGCGGATTCGGAACGGGTTCCAGGACAGCCTGAAGGCATTGGGAGAAAATCTCCAGAATCTGCTGGTTTGGCTCATTGTCGCCCTGCCCTTCCTGGTGATTTACGGCGGTATCCTGGCGGTGATCGTTGTACTGGTCAAGAAGGTGCGGAAAAATCGGAAGGTGAAAAAGAGCAAGAAGCAGTCTCCGCCCCCTGCTGAGCCGGAGAAATAAGAGCATAGACATTTACCGGGCCGTCTCTTTGGAGGCGGCCTGGTTTTTGCTGGGATGCCCTCTCAGTCTCGCTTCGCGAGCCAGCTCTCCCAGAGGGAGAGCCAAGGGGGTTCCTAAATTTCGAACCGGTGCAAAAATCTGACCACGCACTTGGCTTTCCCTCCGGGAGAGCTGGCACGGCACATGTGCCGTGCCTGAGAGGGCCACTGCGAAGAGGGCATGTCCCCCCGAATTCTCCAAAATTTTTGCAATTCCTCTTGCGTATTTTGATGTCCTTCGATATAATAGGGACTTGTGTATTCATTCCCTGCTTTCAGGAGGAATTCCTATGAGTGCAAATAAAAAGAGCAGCTTCACCGGCTCTCTCGGCTTTGTCCTTGCTGCCGCCGGAAGCGCCGTCGGCGTGGGCAATATCTGGCGCTTCCCCTATCTCGCCGCTAAGGACGGCGGCGGTATTTTTCTGCTGATCTATCTGGTGCTGGTGCTGACCTTCGGTTTCTCCCTGCTGACCACCGATGTTGCCATTGGCAGAAGAACCCAGACCGGCGCCCTTCACGCCTTCGGCGCGATCCGCCCCAACTGGAAGTTTTTAGGCTACATGACCTTCCTGGTACCGACCCTGATTATGACCTATTATTCCGTCATCGGCGGCTGGATCTTAAAATACGCCCTGGTCTATTTGACCGGAGCCGGAACCGCTGCCGCAGAGGACGGCTTCTTCACATCCTTCATTACCTCGAAGGCAGCTCCCATCTGCTTTATGCTGCTGTTTCTCGCCGCCACCGCCTTCATCGTATACTGCGGCGTGGAAAAGGGCATTGAAAAGTTTTCCAAAATCATCATGCCGGGACTTCTGCTGCTGGTCATCGGCATTGCCGTCTATTCCCTGACCCTGCGACATTCGGGCAGCGACGGTGCCACCCGGACGGGCCTTCAGGGTCTGGCGGTTTATTTAAAGCCCGACTTCCGGGGGCTGACCCTGCAACGGTTTTTGCAGATTCTGCTGGACGCCATGAGTCAGCTCTTCTTCTCCCTCAGCGTGTCCATGGGCATTATGATCACCTACGGCTCTTATGTCAAAAAGGACGTGAACCTGAATGTATCCCTGACCCAGATTGAGCTGTTTGATACGTTAGCGGCCTTTCTCGCCGGTATGATGATTATTCCCGCCGTCTTCGTCTTCTCCGGCACCGAGGGCATGAGCGCCGGCCCCAGCCTGATGTTCGTGTCCCTGCCCAAGGTGTTCCGCTCTATGGGCGCCGCCGGAAACGTGATCGGCCTGCTGTTCTTTTTGATGGTGCTGTTCGCCGCCATCACCTCCAACATCTCCATTATGGAAACCCTGGTTTCCAACTGCATGAACATCTTCCACCAGAGCCGAAAGAAAATGAGTCTGATCATCGCTTTCCTCTTTGCCGCTGCGGCGGCAGTGGTGTGCCTGGGCTACAATGTGTTTTACATGGAGCTGCCCCTTCCCAACGGCAGCACCGCCCAGATTCTTGACTTGATGGATTATATCAGCAACAGCTTCCTCATGCCCCTCATTGCCCTGCTCACCAGCGTCTTTGTGGGCTGGGTGATTGGACCAAAGTGGATCGCCGAGGAAATGGAGGTGGGCGGCTGCAAATTCCGCCGGAAGGGTCTTTATACCTTTATGACCCGGTTCGTAACCCCCTGCATCATGCTGATTTTGTTCCTGCAATCTCTGGGAATTCTGAGCTGATTTCCCCCGAAAAGAGAAGATGCCGTTTCTGCCATGATATGCTCCCTCCATGTTGACAGTGTTTTATTTCACTGTCTCTCATAGAGGGAGCATATCATGGCAGAAACGGCATGCGTTTTATTTCCGGGAAGTCCTTAAAAGCTGGCTGTCTGGGCGATTTCCTCCATGAGCTGGTCCATCTCCCGGCGGGAACCAACTGCCCTGGCCCTTTGCAGAACCTTCCGCTTCTGATCCTTAGTCATCATGGAATAGGCGTTCACCGCTTCCTCGTCCCCCATCAGTGCCATGGCAAAGCCCTGGGGCACTTCTTCTCGTTCCATCGTTACCCTCCTTACGCCGCCGCGTCCAGCATTTTCTGTATAAAGATCCCGTATCCGGTAGTCGGATCATTCACCAAAACGTGCGTTACAGCGCCAATCAGTTTCCCATCCTGGATGATGGGGCTACCCGACATCCCCTGGACCACCCCGCCGGTGATCTCCAGCAGCGCCGGGTCCGTAACCCGCAGTAAAAAATTCCTGCCGTCTTCCCGGGTTTCCGGATAGATTTTCAGAATTTCCACAGAATATTCCTGAGGTATGCTGCCGCTTACGGTGCAGCGGATGGAGGCCTGTCCGGTATGGGCATCCTCAAAAGCGGCCACCGGCAGCCCTTCTCCTTTCCAGCCGGGCTTTCGCACGCCGA
Organism: uncultured Oscillospiraceae bacterium; assembly: GCA_964422935.1. Taxonomy (GTDB): domain Bacteria; phylum Bacillota; class Clostridia; order Oscillospirales; family Oscillospiraceae; genus Faecousia. Next base: position 7,087 of record CAYRDE010000076.1, read on the forward strand.
AAACCCCCTGGGGTGTGTTCTTTCGCAGAGCCGCAATCGCCTCGGTTCCATCGGCGGTTCCCCGAAGCTGACCAGGCTCCCCGGGGCTTCCCCGTTTCACCTCATTCAGGCTGGCTTCGTAGGCATAGCCCTTTGTCATTTCCAGCAGCTTTCCTTTTGGGCTGCTGACCCCATGGCCCAAAGCCCCGAAGACGCCTGTGGAAGGGTTATAAAAGGTAACGGTACCAATGCCGGCAATGCCCTGCCGGAGATAGACCCCCATCCGGTAGCCCTCCTCCGTCTTTTCCGGCGTCAGGGTCAGGGTGCTCACCTTTCCGCCCCGGCGCACCGTCACCTTGGCGTCCCCCGCCTGGAGAAGCCCCCGCACTTCTTCGGCGTCGTGAATCTCCGTATCCCCGATTTTCAGAATCTCATCCCCAATTTTCAGTCCCGCCTCCCGGGCACAGCCGCCCAGAATTTCGTCATAGGCCGCCACCGTAACGGTGTTGTCCTGGAGCTGCAAGCCAATGATTTCCCCCACCGGAATCAACAGCTGCTCCGCCCGGGCAGGCAATGGAAGGGCAGCCAAAAGCAGAAGCGTTACAAATAACGCGCTGAATTTTCGTTTCATCGTTCTCCCTCCTTTTTCTCTGCCCTCTTAATATGACCTGCCAAAGAGGAATGTAACCGCAGAAAAAGTCGAAAATAGAGGAAGAAACTGGAAAAGGATCGATTTTCCCCTTGCATCCCGGGCTTCTTTCCTTTACTATAAAGGAAACGAAAGGAAAGGACCAATTATGGAGAAAAATGTCAATTATGAATCGCTTGCCGCCGGTCTCACCGCACTGACCCGGGACGTTCCCCATCTGGTCGCGAATTTAGCAAACATTTCCGCCCTGCTGTGGCAGATGCTGCCGGACATCAACTGGGTCGGCTTCTACGTCCTGGAGGGAGAAACGCTGGTACTGTATCCCTTCCAGGGAAAGCCTGCCTGCATTGAGATTCCCAAGGGCCGGGGCGTCTGCGGCACCGCCGCCCGGCTGGATGAAATTCAGCTGGTGGAGGACGTGCACCGTTTCCCGGGACATATCGCCTGTGACAACGCCTCCAACTCCGAGATCGTCCTGCCGCTGCACCGTCAGGGAAGGCTTTGGGGGGTACTGGACATCGACAGCCCCACTGTGGGACGGTTTACCGAAGGGGACAGACAGGGCCTTGCCCTGGTCGCCTCCGCCATAGAAGCAATTTTGTAACATATTTTTGAACCCGGTTACTTACCTATTGACAAAGTAGGTAAATCATGCTATTCTTACCTATGGAATTACTAGGCAAATAAAAAGCATGATCCGCAAGCAGAAACAGGAGGTTATGAAATGCAAGTTTACGCTGACAATGCGGCAACCACCGCTATGAGCCAGGTAGCGATTGACGCAATGCTGCCCTATATGAAAGACAATTACGGTAACCCGTCCTCCCTCTATTCCATCGGTCAGAGGGCCAAGGAGGCCCTGGACGAAGCCCGCGCCACCGTTGCCCAGTGCCTGGGCTGTGAGCCGAGAGAGATCATCTTCACCTCCGGCGGCAGCGAGGCGGACAATCAGGCCATCATCTCC
>CAYRDE010000077.1:0-8597 GCA_964422935.1 uncultured Oscillospiraceae bacterium
ACAGAGACGCTCTTTCGAGAGAATCTTGAATCCGTTTCTATTCCTTTTCATCAGGTGCCCAACGTAACATCCATATTCATGGGATTACGTTACTGAGAGGCTGGAAGATATCATGCTATCAGCACACAGTGGGATTTAAACCTTATAGCCTATCTGTGTGTTATCCCAAAACCGTGAACTCCTTTTGGATAACCTAACTCCGATTCACAGCAATGCAGAATTCGACAGAATTCAAATCACTTACCGCAGCAGAGTTAAGTTGGTATCTGTCAGAAAGTTGGCGCAGCTATAGCACACCAGAATATCGTCAAACGCTTCCTGTTCTGCAAGTTCTGATACTGTCTGACGGTAATAACGCAAATCAATCAGAACCACTTCTCCGTAGCTTTCTGCCAGAAAGCCGCCTAAACAGTTGGAATAGGAATCCCGGATCACCAGCAGCTTTCCCTCTTTCTCAGGGTTCTGAATACGCACAACGGAATGGTTTCCATCCAAAAAGACGGTATACTTGTCCGCTTCCTTCAACCGCTCCAGATAAAATATGCCCGGATGGATTTCGTCTGTTTCTCCATTTGTTACGGTAAGCTGGTTGCTGCCCTGCCACAGTTCGATGGTTTCGGGTGGTGTCAGCCACAGGGCGCTGCGGGAATAGGTAGAGCCCTGAAAGCCCTGGGCTACAGTCACCTGAAAATCCTCTGCCGCTCTGCATTCCCGGCCAACGGCTTCCATATACGCCGCGTAGCCCTCGTATGCTCCCTGACTGGTCCAATGGTGGTCGGTATTATAGTAAAGTTCAGGATTTCCTGCGAAAATATCTTCCACCGGGACGGTGCAGACCCGGTCCCCCGCTGCGGCATAAATTGCTTTTAAGGTATCGTTATCTGTATAGCCCTCTACACCGGCGGCCCAGCCTGCGGAGGGGACCACCATGACATGTACGCTTTGTCCCAGCGTTTCGGCGAAAGCGTCGATGGCCTTCATATTTCGGGATATGGCCTTTTCATCCATGGCAACGGGGGCTTCCAGAAGTTTTCCGTCTACCAGCCAGACATCCTTTAGCTTCTGCCGTCCCGCCAGCAATTCCATGTAGGCATTGATGCCAACAAACAGGTTTCTGCCCGGCACATGATCGGTCAGGTAGTCCTCCGCTTGTCTGCTCCATTCTCCGGAAAAGACAGTTTCCCGGCTAACGACAGGCACTTGCGCCAGATATCGCTTCTCCATTTCAGAAAACTTGGACGTGGGCAGCAGGTATCCTGCCGCGATAGCAAACAAAAAGCCACAAAACAGGACAGCAGCCGCGACATTGTGCTTTCTCATTTTCCCTCTCCTTATATACTGTGTTTCTTTCGGCTAACTGGAGCGCTTCCGAATCGGATGATGCCCGATGCCGCGCTGTAAAAGCCGCCGCACTTTGGTGCGGCGGCTGCTTCTTACTGGAACGCGGCCTCAAATCCGGCTTTCAGTGCTTCTATATCCGGGGAAATCAACAGCGCCAGATACCGCCCGTGAACCACCAGCTCAGCCTTTTCCACGATCACATACTGATCGGGGACATAGGAAATGGTCTCGTCCAGCTTGGCCTCTATCCGGGTCTGGGCCAGCTGACGCAGCGTTTCCAGAGCGGCGTCATCCTTGGCTTCGATCAGCCATACTTCATCGGCCCGCAGTCCCTCGGCGCAGATGGCGACCTTATACTGGGCACAGTCCTCAGCTTTAATGCCCAGGAAATTCAGCAGAGTATCTTCATCCGGGTAGAACATTTCCGGCAAATACTGGCTGTAGCTTTCATACAGCGCGTTAACATCCACCGATACGGCGTCTTCCTTCTGACCGCCGCAGGCTGCCAGCGTCAGTAGCAGGGCAACCATCAGTAGCAGGGTGATTCCTTTTTTCATGAGAGAGTTCCTCCTTCAAGTTCATATTGGGCATAGTAGCGCAGCACCTTCATCCAGACGTGGTAGCCCGGCTCATTCAGGTGGTAGCCGTCCAGATTGTAGTTCTTCGCCATTCTGCCGCAGTGATCCTGTATGTAGTAGCACAGATCCAGATACAGGCAGTCATTTTCGGCGGCGTACTGGCGCAGTTTTTCGTTGTATTCCGCCACATTGGCATTGTAGTTCCGGAAGAAGCTGTCATTGATCTCCTGTTCGCTGGCACATCTGGGAATGTTGGAGATTATGACGACTTCTACCTCCGGGCTCTTTTCCCGGATGCGCTTCAGCATCGTGTCCCAGTTTTCGAAGAATACCTCCCGTTGGGGATCGGAAGCGATATCATTGGAGCCGATGAGAATATACATCCGCTCCACTCCGGATTCTGCGATGGCATCCTCCAGATTCATTTCCCGGCCTTTATAGTAGATGTTCTTAAATCGCTTGACAAAGCCATTGAGACTGGTGCCGCCTCTGGTTAGGAACAGCATATCCCCCAGATAGTCTCCCTTGTTTTCACACTGGAGCATCATGTAGGCAATGGAATCTCCCACCAGTGCCGCATTTCCAAAATAGGGGCAGGGCTGCTCCAGATCCACCTCCGGCAGCAGATGCTTGGGCTGGCTGAGGACGGCAAAGCCCAAACCGTCCAGTTCTTCCTGGGTCTGGGCCAGACAGCCCGCGGTGCATTCTACCTGACGATCATAATAGGTAGCACGGATGGTGGTGGTGCCGACGCCATTGGCGGTCAAGACGCCATCCTCCACGGAAACCACAGCAGGGTCCTCGCTCTCCCAGGTCACAAGCTCCCGGGGGATGAGACCAAGGTAAATATCCTCGCTTTCTCCCGCTAAAGAGAAGGTAATGGAGGATACCTTCAAAAACAGAGAAGCTTCCAGAATCGGAACCTCTGTTTCCACAATGGTTTCCTCGGCCTTCATCGTCGTGTCCGTTGGTGCCGCCGTAGTCTCTGGCTGGGCCGAAAAAGCGCCGCAACCGCACAGGCTCAGCATGGTAGCCAGCAGAAGAAGACAGGATAAAAATTTCTTCATGAATATACCTCCATAATTCGATCAATCTCCAATCCGTACCCATCCATCAAAACGCAAAGTAAATAAATGGATTATAGCTGGAACTGACAATGTAAGCAGCAGACAGGATCAGAAGCAGCAGGCAGACCACATCTTTCGTTAGGTCAGCGGAGCCCAGCCGTCCAAGCTTCTGCTGTAGATAGCCCACCACCGGAGTGGAGCCGATGGCGCAAAGAAGCAGCGCCGAAAAGTGGTTCCTTAAGGCATCCAACGCGGAGGCATCCACGACCGCGTTCCCGGTCAAGCCAAACATCGCGCCAAAATAGCCAATAGCACTGTGCATAGAGCTGGAGCGGAATAATACATAGCCCAACAGCACCAATGTCATGGTGCGCAGAATCTGAAACCCGATGAACCAGGGAGCGTGGGGATTGATTTTCAGCTTCTTCCCCCATTTTTTGAAGGTTGGCTGGAAGATCAGACCCGAGATTAGAAGGACACCATAATAAACGCCCCAGAGGATATAGCCCCAGCTGGCCCCGTGCCAGACACCTGTGCACAGCTACACCACGCTCAATGCAATGATGGAGGGTGTCAGCCGGCCTGCGGCCTTGCCCCAGCGTTCTTTCACCTTTTTGCCCAAGGGCACTGCCTTCCGGGAGACGGGATAGAACAGGTAATCCCGGAACCAGGAACTGAGTGAAATGTGCCACCGATTCCAGAACTCGGATACGGTTCTGGAAATATAGGGATAATTGAAGTTTTCGTTGAAATGGAAGCCGAACATCAGTCCCAGACCGATGGCCATATCGGAATAGCCGCCAAAGTCAAAATAGATCTGAAAGGCGTAGGCCAGCACGCCCAGCCAGGCCATGGCGGCGGAAAGCTGGGAAGCGTCACTGTAGCCGAAGGCCTGATCCGCCAGAAGGGCAACGCTGTTGGACAGGATCATTTTTTTGGCAAGGCCCACGCAGAACCGGCGAATGCCTTTGACAAAATCCGACAGGGTTTCCCGGCGACCATGAATTTCCTCTGCCACCGTCTCATACCGGACAATGGGGCCGGCAATGAGCTGAGGGAACAACGCGATGTACAGTGCCACATCCAGAGGGTTTTTCTGAACCTCTCCCCTTCCCATGGCTACATCAAAGACATAGGACATGGCCTGGAAGGTAAAGAAGGAGATGCCGATGGGAAGCCGAATATGGGTCTGTGGGATCGCGCCATGAAACAGATAGTTCAGATTCTCAATGGTGAAGTTCAAATATTTGAACACGAAGAACAGTGAGAGATTGGCAACGACCATGATGGTCAGAACCAGCTTTTGCCGTTTTTCCTCCTGCTTTGCCACCAGAAGCCCAAAAACGTAATTCATCAAAATGGACAGTATCATGATGAGTACGAATTTCGGCTCGCCCCAGGCATAAAACAGCAAGGACGCCAGTGTCAGAAAAATGTTGCGACATCTTCTGGGCAATAAATAGTACCCGCCCAGTGTTAGGGGAAGAAATGTGAACAAAAAAGCAGCGGATGAAAAAACCAAAGGGGATCCCTACTTTCTGAAATATCGTCAGTTCAGCCAGTGCATAGAAAGCACTGGCTGAGGGGAAAATATCAGGCATTTTTCCCGATGATATCTGCCATCTCGCCTACGTTCTTCATACCGAGAACATCCTTCATGGAGAACTTGATATGAAAAGTATCCTCCACCTCGGAGATCAGCGCGATGTGGGTCAGAGAATCCCAATCCGCAATGTCGGCTGAGGTTGTATCAGCGGTGACTGTGATATCCTCGTCGAATACGTCGGAAAAAATCTCGTTGAGCTTTTGAAAAATTTCCTGCCTGGTCATATTTTGTTACTCCTCTGTAATAAAGGTTTTGTGATATGGAAAGCCGAAAACAACGGCCTCAAAACGGTTTTCACCCACCCGGGCAAAGCCCATTTTTTCATACAGGTCTTTGACCATGGCGTTCTTCGGGGTGGGGATATATTCCCCAATGACCCTTTGGAACCCATTCTCCGCAGCGGTTCTGATGATCTTATCGATGATAAACTCCTCCATGCCCCGCTTCAGCACCCGGCAGCTCATGAGCCACTCGCTAACAAAGAGGCTGTTGTCTGCCTGCTTGTCCAGAATGACCACACTGATGAGACCGTGATCGCCGAATTTGTCTCTCAATGTAAAATACAGGCAGATATGGTTGTCATCTTGAGCAAGGGCTTCCATTTCTGCCTCCGTATAGCGCACTGTCCGAAGGTTGAACTGGTTGGAGCGCTGAGTCAGCTGCGCAATGCGGGGATAATGGAATACATCAAAGGGTGCGGACACAGCCTTCATACCCAGTCCTTCCAAGTAGGCATCATAGGATTGGAAGGAGGATTCGAAAATGACACGCTCTGCCTGCTGCCGGTACTGTTGGGTGCGGCCCATATCTTCCGCGGAATAGGATGCCGTTTCAAACAGCCCCAAACTCCGCAGGTATTGCAGATACAGGGCGGGATCCTCCGGCAACTCCGGCACCGTGATCTCTGGGATCATACTTCGCACCAGATTGCGTTCAAAGGGATTATCGTCCAGGAAAACCATGCTGTCCATCCCGATATTCAGCGTTTTTTGGATCATGCGGATATTGCTGGCCTTATCTTCCCAGTTTGCCACGAACATGGAGAAGTCTTCCAGCCGCAGGATCATCTCCGGGTGCTTTTCAAAGGGTTCTTTTGCTGTCTGGTCGTTGTTTTTGCTGCACACCGCCAGGAGTATACCCCGGTTTTTGAGTTCTTTTAGCCAGGACTGAAAATCAGAGAAGGCATGACCGGTACCAAGCTCACCGATCTGGATACCGCTCAGACCCTCGTCCCCAATGACACCGCCCCAGAGGGTATTATCCAGATCCAGGATCACGCATTTTTTCACTGCACCCCGAAGGGCCTGCACCATGTCCACCACACTTTTGGCAACAGCAGGAAGCGCATCTACAGAAATAGGCATTTTCGCGATGTAATAGAGCTTGGGGTCGGAAAAATTTCCCCGGCCGCAGGCAACCTGAATGGCGTCCAAATCAATGACATAGACGTTTTTGACCTCCTGACAGCCCTGCATCAGCAGATAATTCAGCTTCCGCTGCTGAAACAGGAAGGAGCCCGGAACCTTATTTCCATACTGTCCAAAGCAGCCATCGTCCATCAAGGGGAAATTGCATTGGAAGATATTTACAGAGCCATGGGCATTGATCTGCTCCCAAATCCCACGGATGCGCCCATAGGTATCCTCCGCAAAGCTTGCCCGGCGGTCTACCGGGCAAGTGCAAAAGGCTTCATATAGCTTCTCCGTACACATCTGGATTAGCACAGCATTGGGCGCAAAGGTATACAGCTCCGACGCAGGATCCATGACCTGGGCGTCGATCTGGTTGTAATCCGCATCGAAAACATACAGGCCCAGCCCGGTATAAACGCCATAGCCCCGGATTGCAGCTGCCAAATGTTGCGTGGCGCAGTCACCCATGACAGCAATCTTATATTGAGGAAGCAAAGAATTATCCACCCTGGATAATTTCTTTAACTGCATGAAGGTAAGATTCGTCATGATGCCTGCTCCTCCCATAATTAAAAAAGTGTACCTTTCTGTAAATGCTCACTTCCTCTGATGGAGTATATCATACCACACGCTTCTCGCTTTTTCCATACATATTTCGATATTTTTTTCTGGTTTTCAAAAATATATACGTCTGTGTGACCATTACCAAAAGGTACACCTTCCTGTTAAATTGGCAATTTATGAAAACTTGGCATTTTCGTAAATCTGTGCCCTGTACCGGAATGTGGCAAGGGGCATACCGCATTCCTTCGCCGCCTGGGTTCCGGTGATCCTGCCGTTTTTCCATCGCTGATAGACACTGTGGAAGTTATCGGGCAGCGGTTTTGGCGGTCTGCCGAACCGAACACCCCTCGCTTTTGCCGCAGCGATGCTTTCCGCCTGCCGCTGGCGGATATTGGTACGCTCGTTCTCTGCCACAAAGGACAGCACTTGCAACACAATGTCGCTTAAAAATGTCCCCATCAGGTCTTTGCCCCGGCGGGTATCCAGCAACGGCATGTCCAGCACCACAATGTCAATGCCCTTGTCCTTGGTGAGATACCGCCATTGCTGCAAAATCTCCTCATAATTGCGCCCCAGACGGTCGATGCTCTTGATATAGAGCAGATCGTCTTTTTTTAGTTTCCGCAGGAGCTTTTTGTATTGCGGACGGTTAAAATCCTTGCCGAATTGCTTGTCCATGTAGATATTTTTCTCTGGTACTCCTACCTCCCGCAAAGCGATTCTCTGCCGATCCTCGTTCTGCTCTTTGGTGCTTACACGGATATATCCATAGATTGTTCCACTCAAATGCGTTTCCTCCAGTATTTCATAGAAACCATTGTGTTGGGTTGAATACTTCCCATAAAAAGTTCTCCAACTATTTCACCATTATCTGCGTTGCCTTTGGTATTACCATTTCCAGACTCGATCTTCTGAATCAGCATCCGTGCTCTCGACTTGCAATCCTTGACCCGATTCCGTGCCGGCGCTTCTTCCAGCCGATGTCTTGCCTGTAATGATTCTGTCTCAAAATCTGTCATAAAAATGCACCTCCTGAAAAATAGTGACATAAAAAAGGACGGTCTGCAATTTCTGCAAACCGCCCTTGGGGGATGTTATGCTGTTTCTTCTTCCGGGGGTGCCTTCGTCCCAGCATCTGACTGTGCCTGCTGTGCCAGCAGTTTCTGCCGCTCCTTTTTCCGGTAGTATTTCTCCCGGTTGGCAGCTCTCTTTTTGCGCTGGGCTTCCATCTCTGCCAGTTCCTCCGAGGTCGGCTCCGGCAGGGGGATATCAAACTTGCCGATGAATTTTAAGTAGATATCGATCTCCATGCTCCGCTCCCCATCGATCTTTTTGGGAGCGTGGACAAGAATTTTGTCCACAAACTCGAAAATCATGGGGGTGGTCAGCTCCGTAAAGTCGGTGTACTTCTTTGCCAGTGCAAGGAACTGCTCTGCACGTGAGGCATCGCTTTCGTAAGTTTCCAATTCCTCCTGTTCCGAAGCAATCAGCGTTTCCAGTTCCGCCTGCTCCTGCTCATATTGGGCACTGAGCATATCAAAACGATGCTCCGTAATTTTGCCCATTGCATAGGATTCATACAGCTTCTGAATCAAAAGATCCAATTCCGCACAGCGTTTCTTTGCTTTGCTGAGCTTCTTTTTCAGCTCCTTTGCGGCGGATGCCTGCTTGATTTTGGAAGCCTCCATAACCTTTTGTTGGAACTCAGCTTCATTGGCAATGACATACTCGCTGACCGTGCGGATAGTATCCAAAAGAAGCCCCCGAATAGCCTTTGTGGTAATACTGTGGGAGCAACACTTATGGGTTTCCCGCTGAAGGGTCAGGGTGTAGGTGGCACAGTTGTAATAGTCTACCGGAGTCTGCGTGCCGTCCTTCTTCGTTTTGAAGCTCCGGTGATTGTACATCTTGGCTCCGCACTCCGCACAATACATGAGGCCTGTCAGCGGATTGGCTTCTCCCGTGGTATCAATACGGTGGACAGTTCGCCGGGTCTGCTGGGCAAGATGCCATGTTTCGGGATCGACGA
>CAYRDE010000078.1:0-8591 GCA_964422935.1 uncultured Oscillospiraceae bacterium
TTAGCGCACTCCTTGTGCGCCGGGGGCGCACAACTCGCACACACGCAGCCTGAGATGTATTTTCTGCCAGGTACACGCCCCGGCAGAAAATCTTCTGACTTTATTCGCCGCTGCGGCGGCGAACTCTGCGAGGCACTTTATTGACACGCTGGGCTCCCCCTTTGGGGGAGCTGTCATGGTGTCATAGCGCCGTGACTGAGAGGGCAACACCCCGGACGTATCTGCGTCCGGGGTGTTTTCTGGTTAAGATAGTCTTTCGTACTTCCCACGGGGAAGCTTCTTCATAATTACCCCGGCAAGCTTGTCGCCAATGATGGCAAAGAGAGTGCCAACCACCATGGAGAAAAGTACATCGGTGGGGTAGTGATAGTACATATACAGCCGGGAGAAGGCAATCAGGAAAGCCAGAATGATGGCGGCAATGCCGGCCTTCTTGTAGTTCCGGAAGATTACCACCGACGCTTCAAAGGAGGCAATGGTGTGCCCGGAGGGGAAGGAGAAGTCATGGAGCCGATCCCCAAGCAGGGGAATGATCACACCCAGATTCTCCTGGAAATCATAGGGCCGTATCCGCCGGATCAGGGGTTTCATTGTGACGTTACAGACGAGAACGCCTAACACCAGAGCAACGCCCATGCCAATGCCGGTTTTCCGGGTTTTGGGGAAGATCATCAGAACCACAGCAACACCGATCCAGAAGATGCCGCCGTCACCGAACAGGGTGATAATGGGCCAGATCACATCGCCAAAGCCGTTTTTCAGGTTTGCCTGAATCCAGTCCAGAATGGGCAGGTCAAAGGACACTGCAAGTTGATCCAAAAGTGCAAGTATCATTTACACGCCTCCTTCCGTGGCGGGAGGAACGGTCTCCTGGGTAGAGGCAGAACCGGCATCCTCGAACAGGGCATACAAGGTCATAGGCTCCAGGGCATTCCCCTCGGGGATGGACACATGACCGCTTTCGTCGGGCTGGAATATGAGCATCCAGGTGGTGACGCCCTTGTCGTCCACTTCCTTTTTGGCCCAGCCGGAGAAGACCTTGCCCTCGGGAATGGGGGAGATGGCGGGAGTGACGATATCGGTGGCGTCGGTTTCAAAGAAGTTGCTGAAGACCTCCTGGTTATCCACGATGAAGGTCAGGCGAACCTTGCCCACAGCCTGGGAGATATCCTTGTTGGTGGCTTTGGTACACAGCCATGCGCCGCTGTCGTTCTTCTGGAAGAACATGGAGGACACATAGGGGAAGTTTCGTACAGAGCCGTCGGTACGGGTGACCTTCAGGGTCAGAGAAATTCTGGCGGAGAAAATATTGTCGTTATAGAGTGTGAAGTCGCTGATCTTTTCATCGGCAAACTCGTAGCCGTTATGATCCTGCATCCACAGTTCCGTGGTTTTGACGATGTCGGAGTAGGTTTCTCCGGCGGGATCAAAATACTTTGCTACGGTGGCCCGGTTGGTGACTTCTTTGATCATCCATTGACAGAAGGTATGGGCCGCGTTGCGGATGGCATCCTCCTGCTCGGCGTTCATGGTGTTGCTTTCCGTACGCTCGGTGAAGGTGCGGGTGTCTTCGTCATAGGTTACCTGCATTTCGTTGCCCTTTTCATCAAAGACGGTGACAGTGGGCTGGGCGAAGAGACCGGTGACCTCCTGGGTGCACATGCTAATGCCGGTGGTATCCGTGGGCAGATATTCCTCTGCCAGGGTGGTGGCGATTTGAATGATGTGGGAATCGTCCAGCTCCACGCCGTTGACCAGGGCACGATGACCGTTCACCTTTACGATCCGGTAGGTTCCGGTACGCTGGACAAAGATCTCCACGCCGCCCAGCTGCCAGTCGGGAATCTTGCTCAGCTCCTGCAGGCTGGTGGCAGCGCCGGCATTGACCTCATTGTGATCCGTCAGGATAAAGGCGGCGACCTTCTCGTCCCCAAGAAGAATGTTGTACTTCTTATCGTTGGAAAGACCGTTGGAGGTTCTCAGGTAGGTAAGGGAAGAGGTGCCGACCTTCTGCTCCATATAGGTTACAAATTCTTCCTTACCCTCATAGGGGGAGTCCGCCATACCAGCAGCGTCATAGAGACTGCCCCAGTCCGCGTTGGCAAAATACTGCTGGAAGACCTGTTCCGCCTTCACCGTGGGCTGAGACGCTTCATAATCGCCCAGCCAGTTGTTTAACCACAGCATTCCAATGAAGGTTGTCAGGAAGAAAAGAAGAATAAACAGAAAATACAGAGTGTAGAAAATCACGCCACCCAGACGGGGGCCCTTCTTCTGGGGCTTAACCGGTCCGGAAGAAACGGGAGGACGCTTGGCACTTTGCTGGGGAGCAGCGGGACGGGGGGTGGGACGCTGACCGGCAGCCTGAGGGGCCTGAGAGGCCGGACGGGGGGCGCTGCTCCGGGCGGCGGGACTGGCGGACTTCCGGGCGGCGGTACGGGCCGCCTCCTGCTCCCGCTGCTGGAGAAGCTCCTTCACATCCGCGGAGGAGGACTTGCTCTTTTGGTCAAATTTACCTTTGTACATAAGTGGTTCCTCCTTCCCTTAGGATGCGGGCCGAACCATCCAGAAGTTCGGCATCCGTCTGGGCTGAGACTGGAGCAGGGAGTAGTTGTTGACCATGATGACCTCACCGGCCTCGCCGTAGCGGCCTTCCGTATCCCGGTACATCATCACAGAGGAGGAGCCGCCGTCCATGTTGCAGGCGTTGACAGCGCCGTATTCCTGCATAATGTCAACCACATCCGAGTAGTAGCCACCCATGGAACCGGCCTGACGTCCGTCGATGCACACAAAAATCACAGCGCCGTCGCTTCTCTGACCGATGGCGGTACGGGGGTTATAGCCGGACTTGTCATTGTAGGCGGTGGGGTTAACCTCGCCGTTGATAATCAGGGCGGGGCCAAAGCAGCAGCAGTCCCGAATCCCCAGCTCCTGTGCCTCAGACTGGTTCAGGTTCTTCTGAGAAACCACCAGAATGTTGTCTTCATTAAATCCGGCAAAGCCTTCCAGGCCGGGCTGTTTGCCGGAGGTCCAGACCACCTTGCCCTCAGACATCACAAGACCCAAAGGCGTGGAGCCTACATAGGAGCTGGCGGTTCCATCGTCGTTAAAGGCACCGGCGTTGATGGCGGCAATGGCACCCTCGTCCTCAATGGCGACATTGATTCGCTTGCCGGGAACAGCTGTGGAGAAGCCGCCCTGGGTGGAAATGCCCATATACACCTGGCTGGGGTCCCGGACGATCATAATATGGGCGGTGTAGGTATCGCCGTAGATCTCTTCAATGCGGATGCCGTCAGGGCAATTGGCCCATTCGTCGCTGCCGGAGGAAATGGCGTTGTACTTCTGAATGACCACCTTGGAGGTATCGGTCTGCTCCTCCTGAAGCTGGACATCCGTTCCTTTGCGGATTTCCGCCACGGTGTCTTCCCCAATGAACAGAGCGGGCACCCATTTGGTGGCGCTGGCTTCGATGAGGGACATGGTGAGGGTGTCACGGGCAGCAGGGGAGGGGCCGTTGAAAATCAGGTTCATCACCAGAATCAGAGCCGCCACTGCCAGAACAATAACGGTGAACAGAAGCAGGAAGAAGCGGCGGATAATACGGCCCAGAAGTCCGCTGCCCTTTTTCTTCCCCTTCTGAGGCTCCATGGAAGTATCAGGGTTTATTTTCTTAGCCATAGATGTTTAACCTCTCATTCGGATTTTCGGGGGGCAAAGACCCAGCGCTGCTGGATCATATAGCTGATGAAGTAGAGAACCACCATGACGATGGCGTAGATAAGGGTGCGCAGGGTATTGGCCCGGTCGCTGATATGCAGCAGGTAGTACACACCCTGGGTAAGCAGCACCTGGACACCCATCTGGGGCAGGGCCAGGCAGTAGTAGCGAAGCATGGCCTTTTTGGTATCCACATGGGTTTTAAAGACCAGTTTCTTGTTCATAAAGAAGTTTAAAAGGGAGGAAATCACTCTTGCCAGGATTCCGGCGGCGGCGGTCAGAGAGAAGCCGGCGAGGAAGTGGGAGAAGAGACTTCCCAAAATGCTGTAGGCAGCGGTATCCACAACGGCGCTGACCAGGGAGCTGAGGGTGTAGCGAAAGAAGTGGGCAAGGATCAGCTTATAGATCCGCCAGGAATCGTGGAACACCCGGAAATGGGAGCTCTTGTTTTCCTCAATGTAGACGGTGCGGATTTTCACCTCGTCAAAGGGAATGCCGTTATCCTTAAAGGCCAGCAGCATATTGGTTTCATACTCGAACCGGTCGCCGGAGACATTTACCAGGATTTCCAGGGCGTCCCGGGGAATGGCACGCAGGCCTGTCTGGGTGTCGGAAATGGTCATGCCGCAGAAAAGCTTGAAGACCAGGGAGGTGGTATGGTTGCCGAACCGGCTTCTGGCGGGGACATGGTCCAATGTAAAGTCCCGGCAGCCCAGGGTACAGTGACCGGTGTCCAGCATATGCTCACAGCAGGCCCGGGTATCCGCAGGGTGGTGCTGGTTGTCTCCATCCACGGTGACAACGCCCAGACCCTCAGGCCGGTTCTGGAGGAACCACCGGAAGGCGTTCTTTAATGCGGCGCCCTTTCCACGGTTGACCTCGTGGTGGAGCAGGTGAATTTCAGAATGGGCAGCGGCTGCCTCGGTAAAATAATGAAGATTCTCCGGTTTGCTTCCATCGTTGACCAAAATGATATCGGTAAAGCCATATTCCAGCAGTCCGTCAATCACGGCGTTCAGCTTTTCATCCGGGTCCAGGGAGGGCAAAACCACAGAAATCTTAGACAGATCTCTCATATTCATCGCCTCTATATTCGCATAGTAAACTTAGAATACTATATCATATTTAGGACCCTTTGGAAAGCCCCTTTATTAAAAATTAATAGAAAAAGTCGAAGAATTTCCTGGCCTGGCCTTTCTGACATGGGGGGCGCCCACAAATACAATGTAACCGAAGTTAGGAAAATTATGTATTTCCAGACGTTTCAAGGTCCAAAATAAAGACCGGGAAACGGTAAAATAAAAAGGTTGCAAAATTCTGAAAATACGGTACAATAGACTGGAAGACCAGAAAAGGAGGCGTCCGAATGCAGGCCATACCCGAAAAGGAAACCATGGATAATATTGCGGAGCTGTTTAAAGGCTTTGCGGACGCTACCCGGGTACACATTCTGTCTCTGCTCATTGAGCGGGAACTGTGCGTCACGGATATCGCCGAAGCGGTGGAGCTGAGCCAGAGCGCCATTTCCCATCAGCTTCGGATTTTGAAGCAGATGCACCTAATCAAATTCCGCCGGGAGGGGAAGAACATCCTCTATTCCCTGGCTGACGACCATGTGAAGACCATTTTGCAGATGGGTCTGGAGCATGTACTTGAGTAAAAAATGTCCCGGTCTTTCTGACCGGGACATTTTTTATAGAACTTTTGACAGGAAATCCTTTAATCTGGGGTTCTGGGGATTGTTGAAAAGCTCCTGAGGCGTATTCTGCTCCAGAATCTGCCCTTCGTCCATGAATAGTACCCGGCTGCCAACCTCCCGGGCAAAGCCCATTTCGTGGGTGACCACCACCATGGTCATGCCGTCCTTAGCCAGCTCCTTCATAACGGAGAGAACCTCGCCAACCATTTCCGGGTCCAGAGCCGAGGTGGGCTCGTCAAAGAGCATGACCTTGGGGTTCATAGCCAGGGCCCGAACAATGGCAATCCGCTGCTTTTGCCCGCCGGAAAGCTGGTTGGGATAGGCGTTCGCCTTGTTTTCCAGACCGACCCGGGCAAGCAAGGCCATGGCCTTTTCCTCTGCTTCCTTCTGGGTCATCAGACCGGTGCGGACAGGGGCCAGGGTGATGTTTTTCAGGATGGTCATGTTGGGGAACAGATTAAAATGCTGGAATACCATACCCATCTGACGACGAATGACATCAATGTCCGTCTTGGTATCGGTGATTACGGTGCCCTCAAAGGAGATGGAGCCGGAGGTGGGCTGCTCCAGAAGATTGAGAGAGCGCAGGAAGGTGGACTTGCCGGAGCCGGAAGGCCCGATGATAACCACCTTTTCCCCGGGATAGATATGCTCGGAGATGTTCTTTAAAACCTGATGGTCCCCGAAGGATTTGCACAGATTGTTAACGACGATCACTTTGACGCAGCCTCCTTTCAAGCAGAGAAACCAAATAGCTGAAGATGATAACCAAAACCAGATAGACGCAGGCAATGCCCAGCAGCGGGAACATCTGCTCGTAGGTACGCCCGTAAATGGCCTGGGCGGCGTAAACCAGCTCCTTGCCACCGATGACGGTGATCAGGGAGGTATCTTTTAGCAGGATAATGAACTCATTGCCGAGAGAGGGCAGGATTGCCTTGAAGGCCTGAGGGATCACAATAAAGCGCATGGTGTCGATGTAGTTCAGGCCTAAGCTTCTTCCGGCCTCTGCCTGTCCGGGGTCCAGAGCCATGAGGCCGCCCCGGATGATTTCGGAGACATAAGCGCCGGAGTTGATGCCCAGGGTCAAAGCGCCTACCAGGGTGTAATTCCGGGAGGAGGAGAAGATAACGAAGCCCATAATGAGCAGCTGCACCATCATGGGGGTGCCCCGGATCACGGTGACGTATACCTGGGAGATGGCGTTAAGCAGACCCAGAAGGAGGTTCTTCTTTCCCGGACGCTGCTGGTCATGGGCGGTCCGGATCATAGCCACGATGACACCCAGAATAACACCGAGGGCCAGAGCCATGGCGGTGACCATCAGGGTGGTGCCCACGCCGTTTAAATAGGAGCGCCAGCGGTCATTTTCCAGAAAGGCCTGAAAGAATTTTACATAAAAGTTTTGCCAGCCGGTGGCCTCTCCGGCACGGACCAAGGGCTTCCACAATTCGTATTGTTCCACAATTCATTCCCCTTACATTAAAATATTATAAAATGAAGAATACGGGATTGCGGAAGGGTCCTTGCGGAAGGAAGTCAATTCCGCATTCTTCATTTTATACACTTCGTTTTTGCATGACCAAAGGGCGGGAGACCCGCCCTTTGGAATGTTTGATTGCAATTAAGCGGCAATGTACTTGTCGATAATGGTCTGTACGGTGCCGTCGGCGATCAGCTCAGCGAGGGCCTGGTTCACAGCGTCCAGCAGAGCGGTGTTGTCCTTGTTCATGCCGATGGCGTAGGACTCCTCCACCCAGGCACCGTCCAGCAGGGTTAAACCGGCGTTGGCAGCCACATATTCAGCTGCGGGAGCGTTGTCGATGATGACGCAGTCAATCTGACCATTCATCAGAGCCTGGACAGCGGAAGCGCCGTTGTCGTAAGCGGTGACGTGATCTTCGCCATAGCCGCCGTTTTCGGGGGTGTCGGAGGCGTAGATGTAACCGGTGGTGCCTCTCTGGCAGCCGATCATCTTTTCACCCAGGTTATCCATGGTGACATCGGAGCCTTCCTTGACGATAACGGACTGAACACCGGTGGCGTAGCTGTCGGAGAAGTTCATGACCAGCAGACGGTCTTCGGTAACGGAAACACCAGCCATTACGATGTCGGACTTGCCCTGCTGAACAGCCAGCAGCGCGGCATCGAAGTCCATGTCATCAACTTCCAGCTCCAGGCCCAGCTTCTCGGCGATGGCGCCGGCGATCTCAACGTCGATGCCCTCGAAGCCGCCGTTGTCGGTGGTCATTTCATAGGGAGGGAAGGAGGCGTTGGTGGACATAATCAGCTTACCGGCTTCCACAGTGGACAGGCCGGCTTCGGTCTCAGCGGCGGCAGCTTCGGTTTCAGCGGCGGGAGCAGCGGTGGTTGCTGCTACGGTGGTGGCGGTGGACTCAGTCGTGCTACCGCAGCCGGCGAACAGGGACAGAACCATCATGGTGGTCAATACGATGGCGATAATCTTTTTCATAATCATACTCTCCTTTAAAGTAATGTTACCTCTCTTGATCCGGGCCTTCCGCCTCGGAATTAAGATGGTTGCATTATACACCGAATAATATTCATCGTCAATTGGTTAATTATACAATAGTAAGAGAAAATATTCGGATAAGTTTAAAAAAATAGCACAAAAATATACAAAATGTCATGGAATATCCGAATATGCGATTTGTGTATACATAGACAGAAGGAAAATGAGGTGCATAATATACATAAAATATGAATAATATTCTCTCTGTGGCGATCGGAAATATGTCCGGCAGGGAGAAAAACGAGAAATCCCCAATCCGGTTGACCAGACCGAATTGGGGATTTCTCAGAGAAAAAGAGAGGTAAGAAAATGAAAAAGGAAATAATATCTTTTTGATGGCTTTATTATAGCCCATGCCCTGTTAAAAAACAAGTGGGAAATTGTTAAATGAGTATTAAGACTATAGAAATACGGAGCATTATTTTGTGCAGAATTACAAATGTGAACTTTTTGTACCAATTTAAATGGGGGTATTGACTTTTTTTCAAAAAGGAGTATAGTGAAGACAAATGAATTAGCACTCTATTGGATGGAGTGCTAAAAACGAAAGGAAGGATAGCTTTATGAATTTCGGTAGCTATACGCAAAAGTCTCTGGAAGCTGTCCAGAGCGCGCAGAATCTGGCGCAGAGCAACA
>CAYRDE010000079.1:0-8579 GCA_964422935.1 uncultured Oscillospiraceae bacterium
GCACTTCAGGAATCACCACGGAGCCGTCGGCTCTCTGGTTCTGCTCCACGATGGCGGGGAAGATCCGGGAGGTAGCCAGACCGGAACCGTTGAGCGTGTGGACAAAGTCCAGCTTCCCATCGGCACGGCGGTAGCGGATGTTGCCCCGGCGGGCCTGATAATCGCGGGCGTTAGAAACAGAGGAGACCTCCTTGTAGCCGTTCATGGAGGGAATCAGAATTTCGATGTCGTAGGTGCGTGCCATGGAGGCGGAGCAGTCGCCCGCCGCCAGCTTTACGGTACGGAAGTGGAGACCCAGACCGGCCACCAGATTTTCCGCCTTGTGGACCAGCTCTTCAAAGGCCTCATCGGAGCCTTCGGGAGTGGTGTACTGGAACATCTCCACCTTGTTGAACTGATGCCCCCGGACCATGCCCCGCTCGTCAGCCCGGTGGGAACCGGCCTCCCGGCGGAAGCAGGGGGTATAGGCGAAGAACTTCTTGGGCAGGTCCTTCTCGGTGAGGATTTCGTCCCGATACACGGAGGCCAGAGCCGCTTCGGCGGTGGGCAGCATATAGAAGGTGGAGCCTTCAATGGGGTGATTGGCAATCTTAAAGACCTCGTCAGCAAATTTGGGGAACTGACCGGCGGTCTCGCCACAGGCATACTCCAGCATGTGGGGGGGCAGGATCATTTCGTAGCCGTCGGCAATATGGGTATCGATGAAGTAGTTCAGCAGTGCCCATTCCAGTCTTGCGCCCATGCCGGTGTACATCCAGTTTCCGGCGCCTGCCAGCTTCACGCCCCGCTCATAGTCGATGAGCCCTAAGCTGGTGCACAGGTCCACATGATGCTTGGGTTCAAAGTCAAAGGAATGCTTCTCGCCGATGTAGCGCAGAGGCTGGTTATTTTCCTTGCCGCCGGGCAGCAGGTCCGGGTCCGGCAGGTTGGGCAGGCTCAGCATGGCGGTGCGGTATTCGGCGGACAGCTCCTTGAGAAGCTTGGTGTCTGCTTCGTTTTCCGCGTCCAGAGTCATCGCCGCAGTCTTGTTCGCTTCAATCTGGGTGTCCAGGGCAGCGGTGTCTTCGCCGGTCTTTTCCGCCTTCTTCTTCATGCCAAACAGCTTGCCGTTTTCCTTTGCCAGCTTATTTTTCTGGGCCGTACGGGCTTCGGAGGAAGTCTTCAGGCCACGAATCTGCACATCCAGCTCCAGAATGCGGTCAACAATGGCATCACAGTCCACTTCCTTGGCCTTTAGTCCGGCCTTGACTGCGTCGGGGTTCTCCTTGATTTTCTTAATATCCAGCATTTTTACCTCTCCTTATTTTTGAATGGTCATCAGGGCGTCCAGCAGGGTTTGCAGGTCGTCCTGACCATAAAATTCCAGTTCAAAGCGGCCCTTCCGCTTTCCGTTCACAATGGTGACCTTCCGGCCCAGGTGCTTGCTCAGGTTCTTTTCGCACTCTGCCACATAGTCTACCGCAAACACTTCCTTCTCTTTGGGGGCCGGGTCTTTGCCCATGTTCTTGCACAGGGTCTCCGCCTGCCGGACGGACAGGGACAGAGCAATGATCTTCTTCGCCGCATCCTGCTGTTTTTTCGGCTCCTTTAAGGTCAGAATTGCCCTTGCATGACCGGCGGTGATCTGACCGTTTCGCAACAGCTCCAGCACCTCCGGGCACAGGCCCAGCAGACGCAGGGCATTTGCCACGGCTGGGCGGGATTTTCCCACCCGGGCGGCAGCATCCTCCTGGGTCAGGCCGTACTCGTCAATGAGGGAGCGGTAGCCCAGGGCTTCTTCCACGGGGTTCAGGTCCTGCCGCTGGAGGTTCTCAATCAGCGCCAGCTCCATGGCCTTTTTGTCGTCTGCCTCAATAATAACGGCGGGAATGTCCTTTAAATTTGCCAGCCGGGCTGCCCGCCATCGCCGCTCACCGGCGATGATCTGGTAATAGCCGGTGTCGGTCTCCCGGACAGTCAGGGGCTGAATTACGCCATGAACGGCGATGGAATCTGCCAGAGCCTGAAGCTCCTCCTCATCAAAATTCTGCCGGGGCTGGTCCGGGTTGGGTTCTACCTTATAAATGGGCAGCAGCTGATAGGGGCTTTTCTCCGTGGGTTCCGCCGGATACTCCTCAATCAGAGCGCCTAAGCCTCTTCCAAGGCCTTTTTTCACTGCCAACGATATCCTTCCTTTCTTGATGGAGCTACGATAGCTTCTTCTGAATTTCCTCCGCCATGGCCCGATAGGCCACCGCGCCCCGGCTGGAGCGGTCATACTCCGTTACGGGAAGGCCATGACTGGGCGCCTCCGCCAGGCGAATGTTCCGGGGAATTACCGTGGCAAAGACCTTGCCGGGGAAGTGCCGCCGCACCTCCTGGGCTACCTGGGCGGAGAAATTGGTTCTGCCGTCGAACATGGTCAGGGCCACGCCGAAGATCTCCAGCCTCGGATTCATTCTGCGTTTCACCATCCGAAGGGTGCCCATCAAATCACTTAAGCCCTCCAGGGCAAAATACTCGCACTGAACCGGCACCAGAATTCCATCGGCGGCGCACAGGCCGTTCAGCGTCAAAAGTTCCAGGGAAGGCGGGCAGTCGATGAGAATCAAATCATATTGGTTTCGGATGCCGTGGAGCGCTTTTTCCAGCTGTCCCTCCCGGTGGGGTGTGTCAATCAATTCCACCGCCGCGCCGGCAAGATCCGCACCGGAAGGGAGAATATCCCCATAGCGGGTGTGGACGATGGCATCCTCCGCGTTTATCTCGTTGATGACCACGTCATAGATGGAGTACTTCATTTTTCGCTTGTCCACTCCCATGCCGGAGGTGGCGTTGGCCTGAGGGTCAAAATCACATAGCAGCACCTTCACACCCAGGCCTGTAAGGGCCGCCGTCAGATTTACCGCGGTGGTGGTTTTGCCCACGCCGCCCTTCTGGTTGACCACTGCAATTATCTTACCCATTTTCTTCTCCTGTATCTCTCAAAGAAATTGTTTCACATGAAACATTCTGTTTTCCCGCTTTATGTGTTTCACGTGAAACATCAGCTGCCAGTGGTTTCCAACGTCTCCTGGGTAATGGCAGGCGCAGTTGTTGCGGTAATGGCAGTGTAGTTCTGTCCGGGCCGATACCGGGGATTGGAAAGCAGGCGCCAGCCCACTGCCGTCAGTGCAATTAAGGCAAGCAGCGTCACAATCCACAGTGCTCCAAAAATGTGGGTACGTCTTTTCAGCCCCTTGATCTGTTCCTCCGTCGGAATCGTCCGACGCTTTGGAACCTTCTTGGGGAGGATTCTCTCCCGGGTGGGAAGAAGCACAGGGGTTCCGGGGCGGACAGGATACTTTGCCATGGTTTTCAGGCAGGACGGGCAGAACACAGCCCCCTCCTCAATATCCCTTCCGCATTTCAGGCAACCCATGGTCACACCCCTCCTCCTCTCTTTTGGTAATCTATTGTACAACATATTTTTCTGTTCGTAAAGAGGGGAATTTCAGCTCCGGAGAGAAAATGCAGAAATACCCCCAAAGTTTCAGGATTCTTTAAGATTTACACTTTCGTTACACCTGAAAAAATTTGCTGTGCTATGATGAGCACAGCAAATTGCAGCATAAGAAAGGAAGAGACGCATATGGAAGAAAACGGGACCTACTCCTGGTCGCCAACGCCCCCGAAGAAAAAGGTGAGCTTCAAGGGGATGCTTCGCAGAGTCATCACCGTGGTGGTGATCGTTCTGGTGCTTGCCATGGCTGGCACCTGCTTCTACACCGTGGATGATAAGCAGCAGGCCGTGGTGACAACCTTTGGCAAGGTAACGGACATTGCCGACGCCGGCGTCCACTTCAAGCTTCCTCTGGGAATCCAGCAGGTAGAAAAGGTGGATGTCAATGTCTATCAGCAGATCAAGCTGGGCTATGACAACAGCGATCAGTTCAACACCCATGAAAGCTCCATGATTACCGGCGACTACAACATTGTCAATGTGGATTTCTTTGTGGAGTACAAGGTTTCCGACCCGGTCCAGTATCTCTATTCCTCCAACGATCCCGTGACCATTCTCCGGAATCTGATTCAGAGCCAGGTGCGCAACGTGGTAGGCTCCTCTACGGTAGACGCGGTGCTCACCGATGGCAAGGAGAACATTCAGATGCAGGTCAAGGAAATGGTGACAAACATCCTGGAGGAATACGACATTGGTCTGAGTCTGGTGGATGTTAAAATTCAGGACGCGGAGCCTCCCACGACAGAGGTGATCGAAGCCTTCAAGGCGGTGGAAACCGCAAAGCAGCAGGCGGAGACGGTGATTAACGACGCCAAGGCCTACCAGAACGCCCAGCTTCCCAAGGCCCAGGCGGAAGCGGACAAGCTGACCCAGAACGCCGAATACTTAAAGCAGAACCGGATCAACGAAGCGGCAGAGCAGGTGGCTATGTTTGAGGCCATGTATGAGCAGTATGCCAAGGACCCTGCCATTACCCGGTCCCGGATGTACTATGAGGCCATTTCCCAGGTGCTGCCGGATGTAAAGCTGTACATCAACACCGGAAGCGGAGATAGCGGCGAGGTGCAGATGATTCTGCCCCTTGAGAGTCTTGTGAATGCGGAAGGAGGCAACGGTCAATGAAAAAGAGAAATATTGTTCTGATTGCGGTGGTCCTTCTTGTCCTGATTGCCGCCGCGGAGTGCCTGTTCACCGTCCGGGAGGACGAATATGCCTGCACCGTCCGGTTCAGCAAGATCATCGAAACCACAGACCAGGCAGGTCTGCATTTCAAGCTTCCCTTTGTGGACAGCGTAAAGTATTTCAGCAAGGCTACCCAGCTTTATGACATTCCGCCCTCTGAGGTTCTGACCTCTGACAAGCAGAATATGACGGTAGACTGCTATGTTCTCTGGTCCATTTCCGACCCCAAGCTGTTCTACCAGACCTTAGGCAGCAAGGGTGTCGCGGAACAGAGACTGGACGCGCTGACCTACAATGAGCTGAAAACCGTTATGGGCACCCTGGCCCAGGCGGACATCATCAACATGGACGACGCCTCCAAGCGCAACGACATCTACGGCGGCATCGCCACCGATGTGGATGCCCTGGCGAAGACCTATGGCATCCGGGTAGAGGACGTAAAGATCAAGCAGTTCGACCTGCCGGAAAGCAACCTGAACGCCGTCTATAACCGGATGATTTCCGAGCGGAATCAGATGGCGGAAAAGTATACCGCCGACGGCAACTACGAAGCCTCCATCATTCGCAACGATGTGGACAAGCAGGTGAACATCCTGGTATCCGACGCCAACGCCCAGGCTGCCAAGCTGGAGGCGGAAGGCGAGCGGGAGTACATGGAAATGCTGGCAGCGGCCTATGATACTGAGGACAAGAAGGATTTCTACGAGTTCACCAAAGCGCTGGAAGCCCTGAAAGCCAGCTTAAACGGCGATGAAAAGACGGTAATCCTGGACGGCAATTCCGAGCTTGCCCAAATCCTCATGGGTGCAAAATAAAGATACGAAAAATCCCCATGCTGCCCAGCGGCACTGCGATAAATGAAAGTTCTGGGGGGGCATGGGGATTTTTGTGCATCTGCATCGGTTGCCCCGTAGGGGCGAGATGCAGGCACTTATACTGATATTCAATAAAAAACTTTAATTCGCAAGAATTGAAGCTTTTTATATGAAGATCATAATGAGACGGGTTTCCATGATTTTCTATCCCGAAAATCATGGAAACGACAACGCCGTCAGGCGGTGTCTTCCTGATAAAACTTAATAGTTTTATCAGGAAACAGTATTAAATAAAATTTTTACTGTGAATGTGCAGCTTTCACAGTAAAAAATCCCGGCTTTGCGCAACGCAAAGCCGGGATTATCTTGTTATCCCCAAAGTCCGTCGGGGTATTCTCCCTCTTCGGTCATTTTTTTTAAGGCGGCCACCACCACAGGCTTGTCGGCGGTGTAGGTCACCCCGTACCACTGGTCGGGGGAGGTAAGTACCTTGACCTGAGCCTTGCCCTCCTTGACAAGCTGGGAAACGGGGGAGGGCAGATAGTATTCGCACTTCTGGGGATTTTTGGGAAGAGCCTCCTTCAGAAATGCGGTGAACCGGGCCCTGGCTTCCGGAAGGAATCCCGGCATAAAGCCCCACAGATTCATGGAGACAATGGTCTCAGGGGGCAGATCCACCCAGTGCTCTCCATCCTCAGTATAGTGGATACCCTGTTCATACTTTTCAATCCGGGTGCGCTCGGTGATTTCTGTGAGATAGCCTGCCGGGCAGGTCTGACAGACGCCCCGTGCCACGCTGCCGTTTTCGGTAACGGTCTTCTCCAGGGAATAGCCCACCATGCAGTAGCTGTGATCTCCCTGAGCGGAGGCAAGATGGTCATAAATGGTTTGGAACCCGGCCTTGCCGTAGTAGTCGTCGGCGTTGATGACGGCAAAGGGCGCACCATCAATGGCCTCGGCGGCACAGAGCACCGCATGACCGGTGCCCCAGGGCTTGGTCCGCCCTTGGGGAACGGCGAAGCCCTCCGGCAGCTTGTCCAGCTCCTGATAGGCGTACCGGATTTCCACAGGGGCCTTTTCCAGGCGCTTGCCAACAGTATCCATAAAGTCCTTGCGGATGGCTTCCTTAATGATGATCACAATGGTGTCGAAGCCAGCCTGATGGGCGTCATAAATGGAGTAGTCCAGAATCGCCTCCCCCTGGGTGCCCACAGGATCGATCTGCTTCAGCCCGCCGTACCGGCTGCCCATTCCGGCTGCCAGCACTACAAGAACAGGTTTCTTTTGCATGATGATAATCTCCTTACTTGTATGTTTGCACAGGACATATCATTATAAGGGAAATCAGAGGAAAAAACAATAGAGGAAGTAAATTTTTGTGAACATTCACAAGAGGTTTTGGCTAAAACCTCACAGTCAGCCCCTCAGGGGAGAGAAAAACGCTGTCCCTTTGAACCTTCTCCCAGGAAAACAGGGTTTTCAGCTCCTCCAGGGAGACAGCTTCGGCTGTCTCCAGAAGCCCGGCGCTGTAAGCGAGAATCCCAAGGAGCTGCTGGGGAGAAAGGTGTTTGCGGATCTCCCCCAGATCCAGATCCCGGTCCCGTTTGCTCAGCCGCCGTCCGTCGGGAGATAAGAGCATGGGCACATGGGCGTACTCTGGGTGGGGGAATTCCCACAGCTCCTGTAAGTACATCTGCCTGGGAGCGGAGCTGAGCAGGTCCATTCCCCGGACCACCTCCGTGACTCCGGCCTCCCCATCATCCACCGTGACAGCCAGCTGATAGACGTATACCCCATCCGCCCGGCGTACCACCATATCCCCGCAGTCCCGTATCAGATTCCACTGGGAATCCCCCTGTACCAGGTCGTGTACCTGCCAGATTTTGTCAGGCACCCGCACCCGCCAGGCAGGGGCGCGGTGATAGGCCGCCCGCTGATCTTCTGTCAGATCCCGGCAGGTGCCGGGGTAGACATAGGTCCCATCGGACAGATGGGGAGCATTGACACTGTGAAGCTGACTGCGGGTGCAGTAGCAGGGATAGAGCAGCCCCATCTCCCGGAGACTGTCAAAGTACCGGTCATAAACCGCACTGCGACCGCTCTGTGCCGGCGTCTCCCGATCCCAGCTTAAGCCCAGCCAGTTTAGGTCCTCCCGCAGCACCTGAGCATATTCGCCGCTGGTCCGCTGGGTGTCCAGATCCTCCATCCGAAGCACCATTTCCCCGTCCCTTGCCTTTACACTCAGCCAGGCCAGGAGGGCGGAGAACACATTCCCCAGGTGCATCCGCCCGGAGGGAGTGGGAGCGAACCGGCCAACGGGCTTTACCGCATCCATCGATACCACCACCAGAGCATCCCGACAATGCCCATGAGCTCCAACGCAATCACAAAGGGAAGACAGCCCACACCTTCTTTTTTCTTCTTTTCCTGCTTCCGAGACTGCTGTCCCTGCTTTTGAGGCTTTTTCCGCTTCTCCACAAAGACGGCGCTGTTATCGTCCAAAGGTGCCTCGGTAAAGACAGTCCGGCTAAAATCCACAGCATCGTTGTGCGGTGCGCCTCTGGGAGTGCGCTGCAAAGGCTCCTCCTGGAAATCATCATCCGCATCTGGGAAAAGGTCCTCATCCAGAAGATCGTCCAGTTCCGGAATTTCCTGATTTTGCAGGGCCTCCAGCTGATCCTCGTATGCCTCCGCCCGCAGCTCCGCATCCAACCGATTCAGTTCCTTCTTAGGATCGTCAAACATACTGCATCCCTCCTTTGCCGCCTATTCTACCTGAAAAGAACAGGAAAGTAAAGAGAAAAAGCAAAGAGGACGCTCCATTAGCGGGGTGTTCGTAAGACAGTATAATAAGCAAAAGGCGTTACTTTCGAGGTCACGCCTTTTGCCTTGGGGGGGATAGCCGCAAAGCGGCGCAAGGGATGCAATCCCTTGTTCGTAACGCAGCGCCGCAAAACGCCCCGGACATTCAGGTGCCTGGGGCGTTCAGTCTCCCAGGGCGCACAAACGGGGGTTACCACGTATAGAAGTGCGCCCTTGTGCCTGTTCGACAAACTGGAATTTACGGTTTAATTTCCTCTCCGCAATAGCGGCAATGATTA
>CAYRDE010000080.1:0-8353 GCA_964422935.1 uncultured Oscillospiraceae bacterium
GGGTGATTATCAACTTTCTGCTCAACTGCGGCTGTCGTGCCGCCACGGTTCGGGCGATTCAGATTCGGGATGTGGATTTGGACGGTGGCGTGGTGTTCTACCGCCACACAAAGAACAGGAAAACCCAAGTCATTCCCCTTTGCAGTCCCATGATCGCCATTCTGCGGGAGTATCAGCGGTATAGAAGCGGGGAAAGCACCGATTACCTTTTTTGCACGGAAACAGGCTCACAGCTAACGGAGAACGGCCTGCGGCAATCTATCGCAAGGTATAACGCGCGGCGCGGCGTTCAAAAAACCTCTATCCACCTGTTCCGCCACACATTCGCGCGAAAGTATCTGATTGACTGTGGCGGGGACGCGTTCACCCTCCAAAAGCTGTTGGGACATTCCACCCTTGCCATGACGAAACACTATTGCGCGATTTACGATGCGGACTTGACAAAAAACTATGATAACTTTTCCCCGTTGGCGCAAATGAAAGCGGGCAGCGCAAAAATCAAAATGAGCGACAAACGGCGCTGACGGCTTTACACGGGGCGCGCGGGTGGCGGCGGTATTTATACGGCAAAGGAAAAGAGCGGGAGGCACAAAGGCTTCCCGCTCCCCTTATATCAAAAATCAAATTCCCCGCTCTGTGGTATTCCATAAGCGGGAAAACCGCACCCCAATTCGTTTTGCAGATAGTAGGCAATTTCCGACACCATCACAAGGATATCGTCGTATTCCTCTTTCTTTTGGTCTGCCCTGATCTGTGCAAAGACAGCCCACAAGCTGTCCAGCATTTCCTCTGTTGTCATACACTATCCCCTTAAAATTCAAATTTCTTTTTGAACGGCGTGGGAGAAACTTGTTTCTCCCCGCCGCATTTATTTATACTATTTGTGTTATTTATATTTATTTCTCTATCCTCTGGCGTGTCATTGTTTACGGTTTGCGGCGCTGCTAAAGCGTCTGCCGTAAAGTCATAGCCGCCGTCCGTTTCGTCTTTCTCTGTATGCGTGGCGCGCTGTGGCGTTTCATAGAAATCATAAGTATTGCTTTCCCCGCGCTGGACAAGATAGCCCTTATCCACCAGCCGCACAAATTGGTCGCGGTATGTAGAGGACGGCATACCCACCGCTTGCCGTATGGCAGCGGGCGAGAGCGCAAGCATAAAGCCGTTGGCGTTGGATGCAAAGTATAGATAAAGCATGAGCGCGTGCGCGCCGAGGTCGCGCGCCGCAGCTTGCCAATGACTGTTCTTTATCCCGAGGAAGTCAGACGAGGCGCGTTCTCTGTGAATTGCTACAAGCCGTTGGTTTGGAACTGTGTTCGTCATTCTCCATTTTCTCCCTTTCTATTGGAACGGCAGGGAGGGAAAGCCCCTCCCGCCGATTATGTATTATTTACCGAGGCTTTCTATCTTTTCATTCAGCCCGTCGATAGCGTCAAAGATTTCTGTCACATCCACCGTGGCGGAAATGCGGGAAAGAACTTCCTGCACAATTTCCTCTTTCATCTGTGCCATTTCCCGGCGGTGGTTTTCTTCATCAATCATGCAGCTATTCAGATACATCATGTTCAATGTGGTCTGCATTTTTTCATCCATGCCTTGAATGAAATAGTCAAACATACAATCCTTTTGAATGTTCCTCATCTTCTGGCCTCCTTTCTTCCGGTTTTATATCTGAAAGTGTATTTTTCTTAACTTTCTAAGTATATTATATCAAATTTTTTTATTTGAATCAAAGAAAGGGTGCTTTATGAAAACCCTGTGAAAAAGGGGGTGGCGGGGTGTATTTCGGGAAATTAACGGTTTTTCTCTTTGGTGGTAGTTATGCGTGGACAATCCCGCCACCAAATGCTGTGAAAATTCACCGTTTCCGTCTTATTAAGCCTTATTTTTCCTTATTTGCTCCAAACAAGGTGTAATAGCGCTTATTCCGAGAAATTAAGCCATAATTTTAACAGAATAAGCCTGTTTTGGATTTATTTAGATAAATTTCGCGAAAACTATTGACAGAATATATATATATATAATTGAGTGTGCGGATTCTTGTGCATCATGCCAAGAACGCACACTTTTTGTTATTTAGGAGGATGGCTTAAATGCGTGTAACGATTGACCTTGACAGAGACATTATCATCATTCCCGACAACTTCTTTAAGAAGATTGCAGAGGAAAACGAGAAGTTGGAGAGATACGGCGCAAAGCCTGTAAAAGCCCTTGACCGTATCAAGCGTTCCTATGAAGCAGCTATGGAAGATACCGATAATCGTCTGCTGACACAGACCAACGCAAAAACCGCAACCCGCGCAAAGAAAGTCGCAGCGGCTACGGACAAAAAGGATGAAAAGCCCGCTGCTGCCGCTCCTGCAACTGCCACCGTTCCTACGGATAAGAAATAATGGGCGCGCCGCGTGTAACGCCGCAGGAAATCGTGCAAATGCACCGCTTGTATGCTCAACTTGGTAACTATGCTGCTGTTGGAAAAGCCATGGGGCGCAGCGCAAGCACAGTATCAAAGTATGTGCAAATGAAAGGTGTTCCGCAGAATGTGCGGCTTGCGGTCAATAACTTAATGCAGAATACATAAAAGAAAGAGGTAAAACACAATGAAAAAATGGATTGCGCTGCTTTTGGCGGCGGTACTGTGCCTGAGCCTTGTGGCTTGCGGCGGGAAGAACGACAATGGAGCGGCTGACGGTGAAGATAGCAGCTTGACAGCAGAACAGCAGCTAATTGTGGATGCCGTCAAAACCGAGGTTCAGTCTGAGAAATTTACCGAATGGCAGACGCTCTACAAGAATAACATGGGCAGCGACCCCAAAGCGCCCGAAGTAAGCGCCGTAATGCACTATGAAATCGAGGATTTCGAGGGCGAGAAAATAGACTGCTACCTCATCGACATTACTGCCGGTGTTTGCCACGGCGCTCCGGACGGCAACACCTATACGGATAGTCGTTATGGGCTTTTTGTAAGTAGCGACGGAAAAACGGTCATTGATTCCATTACCGTGGACGCCCCCAGCTTTAACGGCGATACATCCACGCCCGAAGGTAGAGCCACCTATCTTCTCTGGATATTCGGCGGTATGATGGATGGCACTTATGAGGGTAGCTTCCTGAATGACAGTGAGACAGTCACCGAATGGTCTGCCGACGAGGTGGCAATCATCAATTCAAATACATAATTGTTCAAAGGAGCGGGGCGCGTGTCCCGCTCCTTTTCCTGTCTGTTTCATTAGGGTATAGCCCTGTGACAATCAAAATACCCTCTATTTTCTATTTCACATATATTATATCATAATTTTTGAAATGTTTCAAATTTAATATATACCCTATTGACATAATTCTGAATTTGTGGTAGAATAATGACAGATGAAACGAGGGAGACATAACGATGCGGGTTTTCTATGTGCGCTGCTCCACCATCGAACAGAACGAGGCGCGGCAGCTTAAAATGGCAGAGGAACAGAACGCCGAAAAGGTGTTCGTGGACAAGGCAAGCGGAAAGAACACAGACCGCGCCGCGTTTAAGGAAATGATGGCCTTTGTCCGAGCGGGCGACACCGTTGTGGTAGAGAGCATTTCCCGCATTGCGCGAAACACGCGGGACTTGCTTTCCATCGTCTCCGAACTGACGGAAAAGGGCGTGGAGTTTGTCAGTCTGAAAGAGAACATAGACACCACCACCCCGCAAGGCCGTTTCATGCTGACCGTGTTCGGCGCGCTGGCGGAATTGGAGCGGGAGAACATTTTGGAGCGGCAGCGGGAGGGCATCGAGATTGCCAAGAGCGAGGGCAAGTATAAAGGCCGCAAGCCCATTGATTATAACGAGGCGCAGATGAAAGCCCTTTGCAAGAAGTGGCGGGCGGGCGAAATCACCGCCACCGCAGCCATGAAAGAGTTAGGCTTGAAGCCCAACACATTCTACCGCAGAGTAAAAGAAATGGGGCTGTAACACAGCCCCGCAAAACATAATCTATTTCAAAAATCAAGCGCGCATGAAGCAGAAAAGTAAAGTGCGCGAAAACAGCGAATACGCAAAAAAGTCCTTGTGTTTCAATGGTTTTTCCTTTTGGCGCGCTTGCCCCTGATGGACGCGAGAGCGGCCATCAATGGCATTCAAGAGGTCAGCGGTTCGATCCCGCTTATCTCCACCAGAAAAGTTCGTGAGATGAACGAAAAACGTCTGAAATCACTTGATTTCAGACGTTTTTTCTTGCGTTTTTATTTCCTCTAAATCTACCGTACTTGAATTGTACTTGAACTGGCCTTTTCACGCAGTGTATAGGGTCGGTTTTCCTTTTTTGAACAGTGAATTCAGTTTCTGCGCTGCGTCTTCCTTGACTTCTTTTTGAACGTGCAGATAGTGTTCTGTCATGTCCACATCTGCGTGTCCTGTCAGGCTCTGGATGGTTTCCAGCGGTACGCCCTGTGCCTGGAGCTGAGACACATAGGTGTGACGGCAGCAATGCGGGGAAAGTAGTCTGACCTCCCCTGCTTCAATCAATGCTTTCTTGAAATGCTTTGCTCCCCCGGTGATGTGGCTCCATTCCATGGCTCCGCTTCGCCCATCCATTCCGCCGCACCACCTACGCCCGAACAGGCGGATTTTGCTAAAAGCAAATCCCCTATTTCGCATCCCTGAGGGACGCAAAATCCGCCTGTTCTGTGGTCGATTCAAAGCGCTTGTTCCCGCTTAGAACACCCCCTTTGAACCGCCCACGGTCGCAAAAGGTATAACACACTAGACTTTGCATACAAAGTCGTGTGCCACGAAACCGCCCGGTTTCATTGGGTTCTTCCGGCCAAGGCAGCTCTGCCGCCTTTGGAAACCACTGCCAAATGGAACGCTGTCCCCTTTGGATTCCCCTGCCAAGGATGGCGCTGCCCTCCTTTGGAAACCTCCTGCCAACAGGGTGCTCTCGCCCCTATTGGAAACCCAGAGCCAAAGGGAAAAGCCTTCCCTTTGGAATCCCCATTTGCCGGTATTGCAGCTTATTCTCACCGTCAGAATTATCTGCATCCCGTCAAACCAAAATCAAAAAAACTTCTCTGCTGCCGCAGTTCATTTTTCGATTTTATGGATGCCCACTTGTCCAAGATGCGGTTAGCCCCAGTAACAATTGCAGTTTTCAAGATTGTTCCTCCATATATTCCTGAATTTGGCTGTCCATCTCAGCGGGAATATCTCCGCCCCGGTGCCAGACCCTGCTCCACTGCACAGTTTTCTCAATCGCCTGTTCAATATGCCAGCGGGGCTGCCATCCGAAGACGCGCTTGATCTTGGAGCAGTCCAGCTTTAAGAAGTTTGCCTCGTGGGGTGCGTTGGCCTCGGCCTGGTTGATCCACTTGGCGCCGTCTCCCCAGGCTTCGCAGAACAGGTCCACCAGCTCGCCGGTGGTAACGCAGTCGCACTCCTCGGGACCGACATTGTACCAGCCTGCGTAGCCGCCGTCCTGATACTGCCGCTGGGCGATCATCAGGTAGGCAAACAGAGGCTCCAGCACGTGCTGATAGGGCCGGGTGGAGTGGGGATTGCGGACGACGATGTCCCGCCCGTCCTTCATGGCGCGGACGCAGTCGGGCACGATCCGGTCATTGGCGAAGTCACCGCCGCCAATGACATTGCCCGCCCGGGCGGTGGAGATGGCAACGTGACCGTCGGCAAAGAAGCTGTTTTGATAGCTGTGGGTCACAAGCTCGGAGCAGGATTTGGAGTTGGAATAGGGGTCGAAACCGTCCAGGGGTTCATTCTCCCGGTACCCCCACTCCCATTCATTGTTATGGTAAACCTTGTCAGTGGTGACATTCAGGAAGCTCTTTACGGTTTTACAGCCCCGGACGCACTCCAGAATGTTGACAGTGCCCATCACATTGGTTTCGTATGTATAGGCAGGGTCCTTGTAACTATCCCGGACAATGGGCTGGGCCGCCAGGTGGAGCACGATTTCCGGCTGGGAAGCGTCAAAAGCGGCCTTCAGCTTGTTTAGGTCCCGGATATCGCCGATGACGGTAGTCATCTTCCCTTCCAGCCCAGCCAGGGCGAACAGGTTGGGGTCAGTGGGAGCAGGCAGAGCATAACCTGTGACAACAGCTCCGGCCTGGACCAGAATCCGGCACAGCCAGGTCCCCTTGAACCCGGTGTGTCCGGTGACAAATACCCGCTTCCCACGGTAGAAATTGAAATCGATATAATTCATCTGTCCTCCCACACTTTCCAGGGAGCATTGCCGCTTGCCCAGAGCTTCTCC
The DNA here is from genome assembly GCA_964422935.1 of uncultured Oscillospiraceae bacterium. Taxonomy (GTDB): domain Bacteria; phylum Bacillota; class Clostridia; order Oscillospirales; family Oscillospiraceae; genus Faecousia. The sequence goes on from CAYRDE010000080.1 coordinate 6,243, forward strand.
AGCTTTTCCTTTTCCCGGACGGTATCCATGCACTGCCAGAAGCCCTTATGGGTGTAGGCCGCCAACTGCTGCATATTAACCAATTGGGTCATAGGTCCCTGCTCGAACACGGTGGAATCTCCCTCGATATAGTCGAACAGCTCCGGCTGGAACACCATGAAGCCGATGTTGATCAGGTCTCCGTCAAAGTCGGACTTTTCCCGGAAGGCCTCCACCATCCCGTCCTCCTTCACCTCCAAGACGCCCTTATTCTGTCCAAAGTTGTAAACGGATACCGTGCCCAGCTTGCCATGGGATTTGTGGTACGCAACAAGCTCCCTGATGTTGATATCGCCCACGGCATCGCCATAGGTCAGCATGAAGGGCTCATTCCCCACATACTCCTTGATACGCTTGACACGACCGCCGGTCATGGTATGCAGGCCGGTGTCCACCACGGTGACCTTCCAGGGGTCGGAATGACTGCGGTGGATGATCATATCATTTTTTCCGCCGGTAAAGTCAAAGGTGATATCGGAGGTATGTAGGAAGTAATCCGCGAAATACTCCTTGATCACATGCTGCTTGTATCCGGCACAGATGATAAACTCGTTGAAGCCGTAAGAACTGTAGTGCTTCATAATGTGCACCAGGATGGGGATACCTCCGATTTCAATCATAGGCTTCGGCTTGAACTGGCTCTCCTCGGAGATCCGGGTGCCAAAGCCACCAGCAAGAATGACTACTTTCATATCATTCAGACTCCTATAGTTTCAATACTGCCGCAATCTTGTTTTTTATACCACGGAAAAAAATCCAAGGTTTTGAGTTAGGCTTCGGCAGAATCTTCTTTAGAAACGCCCGCCGACGGCTACCCTTTGGGAAGAAAATATCTACAAAATCCCGAAATCTTGTTTGACCTGGAACCGCCACAGGCGCGGGCTGTTGGACAGCTGGCATATTGCATGCGTTACCAGTAATAAGTTTGTAAATAATAACTTCATACAAGGGAGATTCTTTAGCGTGTTTCCAGAACTCTTGTGCAAAATCGCTATTTGGAATTACCCAAGGCTTTGGATGTGCCGCATAATGAATTATGAAAGGGTTTTTTCTTGCAGCGTAATATGCCTGAGCATCGGAATGCGTCGATATCACAATAGATTCTTGCACACCTGTATTGGTATATGTGAAGCAATTCCATGCAGGATTCAAGAAAAGGATTTTCCCTTGAAATAGTACATTCAAGGTGTCTTGTTCAAATACCCTAAATTGGTGTTCATCGATATACTGTTGGATATACTCCTCCGAAAACTCCGAGCGAATCTTTTCAAGGTTCATTAACAGGACACCGGTATTGCAGTAATTGTATGGCTCTTTTAAATGAAGCGTATTTCTAGCATAGTCCTTTGCGTCATGGACGTATCCATTAAGCCAACCTTGGTAAACTACATCCTTAACAGCAGCGGCAAAATAGTTTGTTATATCGATTTCAAACAAATCCTTAACATCTCTGCAACATACTGCATCTACATCCAACACTAAAGCCTTATTAAAATTGCTCAACGCAAAAGGAATGATTGTCCGGTAATACATATCTTTTGTATAAACACTGTTGTTTACAAACAAAGATACACCATCTAAATGTTTTTTAGGTGCATAAAAACGAACAGAGAACTGGGGATAATCTCGAACCATTTTTTCAATGACTGCCTTGTTTTCAGGCGAAATATCATCTGAAAAAATAATATAATCATAAATCGCGCCTAAATCAGTGTGTTTGAGAACAGACTGAAGAAAAACAGTAAAAATATCCACATAGTTGTTATTGAAATTCGACACCAGCGTAATTTCATTATTGCTAATTGGATGTAATGTAATCTGCCGTGCTGTATCTGAGATGAAAATCAAAGGAACTTCCTTAATTTTGTATTTGCCCTGATCCCTCAAATACAGAAGATAGACACCCCAAAGCCGTTCAGCTACACCTGCAGGAGCCCGATATTGCGTAATGGTATATTCCTTATCGTCTATTACTTTCTCTAGCTCAAACAGTATATCGAATAACCATTGTGCGTACTTGAATACGCCGAGCCAAACGGTGCACTCTGACCGGCTGAATGGTGCACCGTCGC
>CAYRDE010000081.1:0-7929 GCA_964422935.1 uncultured Oscillospiraceae bacterium
ACATCTCGCAGAACACCAGCTCCCAGTTGTACCGCTTTTCCTTTTCGTTATAGTCTACGGGGCAGCCCCGTCCAAAGTCCTCCACCTCAACGCTCAGGTCCTCATATCGGGTGACGATGATGGTATCTCCGTGACCCTCCCGGGCCTCGTCGATGGCGTTAGAGAGAATCTCAAAGACCGCATGCTTGCAGCCCTCCAGATCGTCGGAGCCGAAGATAACCGCGGGACGCTTGCGGACCCGGTCCTCCCCTTTCAGCATGGAAATGCTGGAATTTCCGTATTGTTCTGCCTTGTTTTTTGCCATTTTCTTTTACCTGCCATAATTATCCATTGTAAATTCTTCTCTATTATACGCAATTTTCGGTTCAAAGTCAACCACAGCGGATTTTACCCAAATAACTTTCCCCATACCGTCCATACTAAAACCAATCATCAAAAGGGAGTAAGGAAAGATGGAATCAATTTGGATGGACGCAGTCAGCTTGCCGGACTTTCCCGCCTTGCAGGGGAACATCGCAACAGACGTACTAATCATCGGCGGCGGCATGGCGGGGCTTCTGTGCGCCTGGCAGCTTCAAAAGGCAGGTGTTTCCTGCATGGTCCTGGAGGCAAACACCGTGGCAAGCGGTGTTACCCAAAACACCACCGCGAAAATCACCCTTCAGCACGGTCTGATTTATGAGAAGCTGCTGAAAACCCTGGGCAAGGAAAAGGCCCAGGCCTATTGTCTTGCGAATCACCGGGCCCTGGAGGAATACGTCAGGCTCTGTCAGGACATCTCCTGCGACTTTTCCCGCCGGGATAACTTTATCTTCTCCCGGACGGACCCGGAGGTTCTGGAGCGGGAGCTGGAGGCTATGGATCTTCTCGGCGTTCCCGGCTTCTTTTCCCATACCCCGGAGCTGCCCTTTCCCACGGCAGGGGCTGTGGCACTGGCAGACCAGGCCCAATTCCACCCTCTGAAATTTGCCGCCGCTCTGGCAAAAGGGCTGACCATCTATGCCCATTCCCCTGTTCGGGAGCTGAAAAAGGGGGTTGCGGTCACCGATCAGGGCAGCGTCCGGGCCCAGGCGATGGTGGTCGCCACCCACTTCCCCTTCCTCAACAAGCACGGCAGCTACTTTCTCAAGCTTTACCAGCAGCGCTCCTATGCCCTCGCCCTGGAACACGCACCGGTTCTGGAAGGGATGTATTTGGATCAGCAGGAAAACGGCCTGTCCTTTCGCAGTCACAATGGCGCTCTGATTCTGGGCGGCGGCGGACATCGAACCGGCAAAACCGGCGGCAACTGGCAGGAATTGGAGGATGTTGTCCGGGCCTATTACCCCCATGCCGGAATCACCCACCGCTGGGCCACCCAGGACTGCATGACCCTGGACGGCGTTCCCTATATTGGCAGGTACAGCGCCCGGACCGAAAATCTCTATGTCGCCACCGGCTTCAACAAATGGGGCATGACCGGTTCCATGGCGGCAGCCCAGGTCCTTACCGAGCTGATCACCGGCAAGGGCAGCGAATTCGAGTCTCTCTTCTCTCCCTCCCGCTCTATGCTCTGTCCTCAGCTGGGAAGCAATGCCCTGGAAGCAACTCGAAACCTGCTCAATTTTTCCAGACCCCGGTGCCCCCACATGGGCTGCGCCCTGAAATGGAACCCGGTGGAGCACAGCTGGGACTGTCCCTGCCACGGCTCCCGATTCACGGAGGACGGGTGCCTGATCGACAATCCCGCCACGGGAGATTTAAAGAAGCGCCCTTAGCACGACTTTGCTTTTCGTAAAATATTTATCGTTTATCATTAAAAAATAGTTGACAAACGTATCTATCCATGGTATCATAGAGCCATCTCAAAAAGGAGGTCGCTTCTATGAAAGATATGACCGTTACTGCCGTTCGCTTGGATAAGTTTCTCCGCTTTCTGAACATCCTGCTTTGGATTGCCATTGTGGTTTCCCTGGTGGGGCTTGTGCTCATTGCCGCCTACTTTCTTTTCGGCCTGAATCCCAGCTGGATTGCCAGTGCGTATAGCGAAGTGGACGTAGGAATGTTGTCCCTGACCATTGGAGAGGGCTACGCCCCCAGCCTCTCCGTGGTGCTGCTCACCGCTGCCGTACAATTGGGAATCGGGCTTGTGGCACTCTTTCTCAGCCGCCTGCTGCTCCTTCGGTTCCGGGAAATTCTGAAGCCTATGAAGGAAGGGCTCCCCTTCCACAATTCCGTTGGGCAGAATCTGAAAAAGACCGCTCTGTATGTGATCATCTGGGGTGTGGTAAACAATCTGGGAGCCGGGCTGGAGCTTCTGCTGATCGTCAGAGAGTATCATCTGCCCTCCCTGCTTCTCAGCGATAAGATCACCCAGGTCAGCTTCATTGCTCCCTCTGATTTGGGATTCCTCTTCGTTGCCGCTGTGCTGTTCCTGCTGAGCTATATCTTCCGCTACGGCGAGGGCTTACAGCAGCTCTCTGACGAGACACTGTAAGGAGGCGCGCCATGGCAATTATCCTGCGTCTGGACCGGGTCATGGCTGACCGGAAAATGTCCTTAAATGAGCTGTCCGCAAAGGTGGGCGTTTCCAATGTCAACCTCTCCAAGCTGAAAACCGGCAAGGTCAGCGCCATCCGCTTTTCCACCCTGGAAGCCATCTGCGAGGCGCTGAACTGTCAGCCGGGGGATATTCTGGAATATCAGAAGGAACCCTGAACTGTGTTGTCCCCGACGGCAAAACGCCATCGGGGACATTTTTCCCCTTTTTCTCCGGATATTTTCCCGTTTCGGAATATTTCCTCTTGTGTTTTCCCGCCAATCGGGTTATAATAGCCAGAGAAATTCATTAGGAGGTCATTTTCATGGCTGTTAAAATTGAAAAGGAAACCATTATCGGGGACATTCTGGACGTTGCGCCCCAGTCCGCTCCCCTGTTCTTTGCCATTGGTATGCACTGCCTGGGCTGCCCCTCTTCCCGGGGAGAAACTGTGGAGGAAGCCTGCATGGTCCACGGCATCGACTGCGAGCCCTTCCTGAATCAGCTGAATCACTTCCTGGAAGCCTACGAGGCCAACGAGAAGGAACAGAACCAGTAAAATTATGCCCCGCCTGCGGCGTACATGCAGTGGGCCGTGTAGACTCTGGTCTCTCTGCCACCCCTGCCAGGGGTGGCATTTCATTTGAAACAGGATTTATGTTCAGGAGGAAACCCTATGAAGCTCCCCCTTTCCAACCGGCTCCACGCCTGCTGTCAGTTTGTTCATCCCGGGGACCGGGTAGCGGACGTGGGCTGCGACCACGGATATCTGGGAATTTATCTGCTGCAAAAGGGCATCGCCCGTTCGGTGATCGCCTCGGACATCAACGAAATGCCCCTGGAAAGCGCCCGTCAGAACGCCTCCAAATTCGGTGTGGCGGACAAAATGTCCTTCCACCTCTGCGGCGGTGTCCGTCATCTGCCCCATAATTTTGACGCCATGGTCTGCGCCGGAATGGGGGCGGATACGATTATGTCCATTTTAAACGATGCGCCCTGGCTCCGGGACGAAAAGTACCGTCTGATCCTCCAGTGCCAGAGCAAACGCCCCGACCTGCGCCGGTATCTCCACCAGCGGGGCTTCGCCATCCGTCGGGAAACCCTGGCCCGGGACGGAAAGTTTCTCTACCCGGTTATGGAGGCAGTCTATGATCCAACAGAGGAAATGACTGAGGCGGACTACTACATCACGCCCGCACTGCGGCGCAGCGGCTCTCCCCTGCTGCCGGAATTTCTGGATCATGTGATCAGCGGGATGCAGAAAAGCGTCAATGGCCTTGCCATTACCGGCAATGAAGGATATACGGAAAGCCTGGCAGTTCTGGAGCAAATCCGGAAGTGGAGGATGGCCCTATGACCACAGTAATGGATGTTTTACACTACATGAACACCATCGCTCCCCCCCATATGGCGGAGAGCTGGGACAACTGCGGCCTGCTCTGCGGCAGTCAGACGAGGCCGGTCCAAAAGATTCTGGTGGCTCTAGACCCCTTCCGGAATGTGATTGCGGAGGCCATTGCCATTGAGGCCGATCTTCTCGTCACCCATCACCCTCTGATCTTCGGGGAGGGGATGAAAGCCGTAAACGATTCAACGGAAACCGGTCGGGGGCTTATGACGCTGATTGCCCACAACATTGCCGCCATCAATGCCCATACAAACTGGGACCAGGCCCCCGGCGGCGTTAACGACTGTCTGGCAGCTAAATTGGGGCTTTCCCGGATTCAGGTGGTAAACCCCCAGGGTGTGGACGAAAAGGGCCAGGAATGGGGCCTGCTCCGTCAGGGAGAGGTTTTGCCGCAGTCTCTGACCGAATTTCTGACCCATGTAAAAAATGTCCTGGGCTGCGAAGGCATCCGGTATGTGTCCGGCGGCAGAACTGTTCGCCGTGTAGCCGTAGGCGGCGGCGCCTGCGGCAGTGAGCTGAAGGAAGCTTTCCTTGCCGGATGCGACACCTTCGTTACCGCTGATGTAAAATACAACCAATTCCGGGATGCCTGTGATCTGGGGCTGAACCTCATTGACGCCGGGCATTTCCACACGGAAAATCCCTCCATGCAGGTTCTTGCCAAACTGCTCCAGAAGGCCTTCCCGGATGTGGAAGTGGTATTTTCCACCCAGCACCGGGATGCTGCACACTATTTCTGATTGTAAAATCCGGGGGATGTGAACTATGGAACCCGTTTTTCGAAATGAATATAAATATCAAGTCAGTGCCGGTCAGGTGGAGATTCTCAAAAGCCGTGCCGGGGCGGTTATGATGCCTGATCCCCATGTATCCAGGGCAGCGCCATACGTCGGATTCTATAACATCCGATCCGTCTACTTTGACGACCGTTATGATTCCTGTTATCTGGAAAATGAAAATGGCACCGATCCCCGAGAGAAATTCCGGATTCGCATTTACAACCACAGTAGCAGCAGGATTACCCTGGAACTGAAGCGCAAACAGCAAGGGAAGTGTTTAAAGCTTTCCTGTCCGCTGACCCGGGAACAGTGTGACATTCTGCTGACCGGGCAGCCCTTACCGGACGCACATCACTATCCACCGCTGCTTCAAAAGCTCCTTCTGCAAATGAAAACCCGGAGCCTTCGTCCGGTAGTCATTGTGGAATACGACCGAATTCCCTATATCTTCGCCACCGGCAACGTACGGGTAACCTTGGATTTGAACATCTCCGCATCCTCCCAGTGCCAAGGGTTCTTTGACAAGTCCCTTCCCCTGCGGCCCATTCTCCCTACAGGGCAGCACATTTTGGAGGTTAAATGGGATCATCTGCTGCCAGATTTTCTCTATCACAGCCTTATGCTGGAATTCCTTCAATGGAGCAGCTTCTCCAAATATTACCTATGCAGAAAACTAGAAAAGGAGACTTATTACTTATGCACTTCAAAGACATCTTCAAGTCCAGTTTCCTCAATGAGCTGTCTTCCATAAGTCATGCCAACGCAGCTTTGTATCTCATACTGGCTGCCGCTTTTGGCTTCTATATCTTTTTAATCTACCGGGTCATCACCCGAAAAAGCTTTTACAATAAGAGCTTTAACCTGTCCCTGTGGGTGCTGACGGTGATCATTGCAGCCATCATCATTGCCATTTCCAGCAACATTGTCCTGTCTCTTGGCATGGTGGGTGCCCTGTCCATCGTCCGTTACCGCACCGCCATTAAGGACCCTATGGACCTGGTGTTCCTGTTCTGGGCCATTGCTGAGGGTATCATCTGCGGCGCCGGTATGCCCATACTGGCCGCCATGCTGGCAGCGGTGCTGTCTGTAGGCCTGTTTGTGCTGGACTTCCTGCCCAAGGTCAAACCCATGAAGATCCTCACCGTTTCCGCAGATAGCAAGGATTGCGAAGATTCCATCCTTGAAATTATGGAAAAGTACTGTAGGTACTACACCGTAAAGTCCAGAGTCATCTCCGGCGGCAATCTCAACTTGGTCATGGAGTTTACCAGCAAGGAAGAGCGGGCCTGCATTGATGAACTGTGCGCCGTTTCTGGCGTCGGCACCGTATCGTCCCTGACCCACGACGGTGAAGTAACCTTCTGAGGGACACAGTATGGGAAAATGGCGGCTGTATGTTCCGATTCTTTTGAGTTTTCTCTGTCTGTCCGCATTTCTGATCCATGAAGCAAATCCTTGGCAAAGCACTCCAAGCACACCGGCAGACCTAGAATTTCGGGATGAGGTCCACGATCTAGCAATCAAGCCTTATTATGATGAAGCAGAAGATGCCTATCTTCTATTTCTACCATCCTGTACCTCTCCTTCTGATTTGTCCGCAACGGACCCGTTTACGGGAAATCAGGTCTCATTTTCCCAGAGGGATATCCCTCTGGGGACAGATAAATCTGTCCCCAGAACCGCCCTTGACCTGACGCTCTCCGGAACCTCCTATTCCATTACTGTCTGGCAATGTAATCAGCTTCCAACCCTTTTCCTCCAGGGAAGGTCGAATCTACTTTCCAAGGTCCACGCAGATAAACAGAATAAAGTCACTGTCCAAGCCAAAATTCTGGATGACAGCGGAACTGTCATGCTTCAGGAGTTTGGCACCCTTTCCGGAAGAGGGAACGGCACCTGGTCTGACTTCGAACGGGGTCAAGCCAAACGTCCCTATAATCTGCAGTTTTCCAATCCGATTTCTTTTGGTCCCTTTGAGAATTTGAAGGATTTCTGCCTGCTTGCGGAGTATTCTGACGAAACCAGGCTTCGCAATCGGATTGCTTTCTCCGCGGGACAGGCCCTAGGGCTTGACTATGCCTCTCCCTATTCTTACATCAACCTTTATGTAAACGGCGAATACCTGGGTCTCTACGGTTTTGCCACGAAGAAAGAATACGCGAAGCACATTACCGCGGACCAACTTCAGGGGGTATTTGAGATTTCCTCCAACTATAGCTCTCCCACTTTTTTCTCCGATCCCTTTGAACAGCCTATCGAGGTTATGTATGGTCAGCCAGACCACATTCAAAATGTTGTGGACCGGTTTTCACTTGCCCTGTCTCAGGAGGACCAAAGCCAATATCCAGTTCTTGCGGATCTCAACTCTTTTTCCCTAATGTACGCCCTGGAGGAGTTTCTCTGCAATCCTGATATGGTCCATGCCAGCCAGTATTTCTATCTGGACGCTGAAGATGTTCTGCACTCCATGCTCCCCTGGGATTTTGACTATTCCCTGGGCAGTGCCATAACCCATTTTAACCCTCATCAGGAACGCACCATCATGGCCTACCGGCATCTCTCCGGAGTCTCCTGGTATCCTATGCTTCTGCAATGGGAGGGCTTTCGCCAATGTGTGGCAGAAACCATACAGACATATTTCACCGACGCGTTTCTGGAAGAAATGTCCCTCCGTCTTCTTCAGGATATCCACTCCATTGAAAACTCCCGCAGTTGTGATATTCGCCGCTGGAAGGCCGCAGAGCCCTTCACCTCCAGCCCCATTTCCTCGGGTATGCAGTCTTCTTCCGAATTTTATACGTTCTTTACCGATTTCTTCCAAAAGCGCCGGGATTTTCTCCTGGACTATTTTCAAAACCTTGATAACTATTGCTGCATTACCCTAATGGATTGGGACGGCACCTGGTATCACAACGTATGTATTCCCAAGGGAAGCCGCCCTTTTGACTACATTGACGAGGATGCGTTTCTTCATCTGGTATGTCCGAAGGATTCCCAAAGCCGAATTCTGGTTACAGACACCGGCATTCCCTTTTCCCAACTTGATACTGTGTCCAGTGACCTTACTCTGATTACCCAGTGGCGATAGTTCAGTAAAAATCCATAAAAATCCCATTTTCGTATTGATTTTCCAAAAGAAATCTGCTAAAATATATGGGCCGATTTTATAAATTCATTCCAGAAAGGATAGAGATACCATGTCCGGACATTCCAAATGGCATAAC
>CAYRDE010000082.1:0-7863 GCA_964422935.1 uncultured Oscillospiraceae bacterium
ATGCTGGAAACCCCAGTTTTGTCTGACGCAAAACTGGGGTTTCTCGACGGTCTGAAGCGGGGAACCGATGGGTTCTCCGCTTAAATCTTTGCCCAGGCGGGCAGGTACTCAAAGGCTTTCTGCTGCCCCTGATAGGGAAAACGAAGGCAGCAGGAATAGAGATAAGGTGCGGGGGCATCATCTCTTGCCCCGTATTTATGATCTCCCACCAGCGGAAAGCCCCGGGAGGCGAACTGCACCCGAATCTGGTGGGACCGACCGGTATGCAGCCGAATCCTGACAAGACTTTCTTCTCCCTCGGTGAGCCGGGTAAATTCCAGACGGGCCTGCTTGACGCCCCGGCGCATCCGTTTTACGACGAAGACCTTGTTTTTTGCGCTATCCTTCCAAAGAAGGTCTTCCCAGTCGCCGCTTTCCGGAGGCGTGCCGTGTACCAGGGCGACGTATTCCTTTCTCATACTCCCTTCCTGAATGGCGCGGCTCAACGTGGCGGCGGACTGCTTTGTCCGGGCAAAGACCATGAGGCCGCCCACATTCTGATCCAGCCGGTGGACGGGATAGAATTCCCCGCCCAGGACCTCTGCCAGGGCGTCGGGAAGGGCCTGCTGGGAGTCAAGGCCCACAGGCTTGACACACACGGCAATTTGCTTATCAGAAAAAAGTATTTCCATATCCGTTACCTTACAGTAAGGGGGAGAAGAGCCGGAGAATGCACTGCCACAACCGCAGGATTGCGCCGCGGCCTGTGCGGTATTGCTCCGTGACCTCCCGGCATTGGGGAAACATGCTTTCAAAGTCTGCTGCCACCTGGTCCACGGCGTCGCAGCCTGTAAACAGCACGTTGTTCTCAAAATGATGGTATAGACTCCGATAGTCCAGGTTGGAGGTGCCCACCGAGGCAATGGTGCTGTCACAGATACAGACCTTGGCATGACAGAAGCCCGGGGTATATTCGAAGATCCGCACACCCTGCTGGGTAAGGCCTCCATAGTAAGAGCGGGTGATGGCAAATACGGTTTTCTTATCCGGAATGCCGGGGGTAATGATCCGAACATCCACCCCCCGCTTGGCGGCAAGGCGCAGTGCCCGGTCCATTTCGTCGGTGATGATCAGATAGGGGGTCATAAGGTAGAGGGTTTTGTTCGCCTGGTTGATCAGATTCAAATAGACATTTTCCGCTGTTCGTTCCTCGGACAGGGGATTGTCCGTATAGGGCTGCACGAAGCCCGGGGCAGGGACACGGTAAGAAATGTTGAGAAAGGTTGAGAAATCTTCCTGGCTTTTACTTTGCACGCTCCAGATCTCGCCGAAGGCCGCTGTCAGACTGCGCACAGCCTCTCCCTCCAGACGAAGGCCCGTATCCTTCCATATGCCAAGGCGGCGGGTTCTGCCAAAGTAATCGTCGGACAGATTGTAGCCGCCGGTGTAGCCCACCTTGCCGTCAATCACGGTGATCTTCCGGTGATCCCGGTGGTTCATAAACAGGTTTAAGAAAGGAATGGCAGGGTTAAAGGCATAGCAGAGAATACCCTCCTGATTCATTCGCTGGGCGAAGCGCATATTCACATAGCCCATGCTGCCAATGTCGTCATACAGAAGCCGCACATCCACGCCGGCACGGGCCTTGCGAATCAAAATGTCCTCGATCTCCCAGAAGGAGGAGCCATCTTCGATAATGAAATACTCCATGAAGATGAAACGCTGGGCGTTTTCCAGATCCCGCTTCATATCCTCAAAAGCGCCCACCGCCTCCGGGTAATAGGTAAGATGGGTATTTTCATACACCGGCCAGCCCTGGCCTTTTTCCAGGTAGGTAAATTGCCGGGCGGCGGACAGATTCGTTTCCTCCACACGGGAGAGAATCCCGGTGTCCTTTGGAAGGCATTTCTGCATTTCCTGACGGGAGGCCCCCAGCCGTTTGCCGATGCCCGGGTCGCTGAGGATCTCAAAGAGAAGATACATGCTCAGCCCCATGACGGGGAAAACCAGGATCATCATAATCCAGGGCACCTTCATGGCAGTATTGGTGTGCTTGCTGTAAAGCTTCAAAACCACGGAAAAGCTCAGCACGCTGGTAAACAGGGAAATCCAGGTGGAATACTGATTCAGCTTAATCACCAGAAGCAGGAGCCAGGCGATTTGGAAAATCACAGACAGCGCCACAAAAACCACCCGGATGATGCTGTTGCCGGTATGCTTGTGATCTTGCTTGCTCATGGTGCTTTCCCCTCCGTTTCCATATGGGCTTTTCATATAATTGCTTATTATACAGGATTTTAGCGGTTTTGTCCATATCTTTTCTTGCGAGATATATTATAATCCGCCTTTCCCGGATGGGGAAAGGCGGACCGTGATCGCGGGAAGACTAGGAAACCTCTATGACAGTCAGCGTATGATCCTGAATCGTAAAGCGGATATCCTGTCCGGCAAAGGTCAGGCCGTAGACTCGGGAGGAGTCCTGCTGATAGGAGGGGCGGGGATCATGGGACAAAACTCCCAGGACGGCTTCCCGTTTTTCTGCGGGGAGCTTTTCCAGAAGGGCAGGGGGAAAGTCCACCTCCAGAAGGAAATCCTTCGCCTGGTCGGTAAAGCCACCCTTCGCATCCAAGTGGCAGTCCCCATAGGGAATGTAGGGCTTGATATCGAAAATGGGGGTGCCGTCCATAAGGTCGGCGCCGCCTACATGGAGGACGGTGCCGTCATTGGCAGTTTGCTCCACGCCCAGAAGCCGAACACTGGACAGGCCTAGGCTGTTGGGGCGGAAGGGGGAGCGGGTGGCAAAGACGCCCATGCGGACATTACCGCCCAGCCGGGGAGGCCGTACCGTAGGGGACCAGCCCTTCCGCACCGCCTCGGAGAACTGCCAGATGAGCCAAAGGTGGGTGTAGTCCTCAATGCCCCGCAGGGCATCGGGATTTCGGAATTCCGGCTCAAAGACAATGGTGGATGTCAGAGACGACACCAGACCGCTCTGCCGGGGAATGCCGAATTTACTCCCAAAATCGCTGCGCATATGGGCGATGGTACGAATGGTTGCTTCCAAATCAGGCCCTCCTCTTTCGAAAACAGAACGTGATTACGAACACAATAGCCAGTAGCAGGCTGATAGCCGCACCGGCGGAGCAGCCCAGATAATAGGAGACTGTCAGTCCGCCAATTCCCGCGGTCAGGGCAAAGATCACGGAGAAAAGATGGTACTGCTTCAGATTCCGGGCGATGTTCCGGGCGGCGGCGGCAGGCAGCACCAACAGGGAATTGAGAATCAGAAGGCCCACACTGGAAATGCTCAGCGTCACCACCAGGGCAATGGCTACGGTAAATAAGGTCTGAGACAGCCCTACAGGGATGCCTCGGGAGGAGGCAAGCTGGGGGTGGATGGATGTCAGGGTCAGACGGTTGGAAAAGAAGCCCCAGAAAAGGAGAACCGCTACCAGGGTCAGCCCCAGCACGCCGATCTCTCCCGGGGTTACGGAGAGAATGTCGCCGATGAGATACTGGTTATACTTGGTAAAGCTGCCGCCTCCCAAAGTGGCGACAAAAATGCCCAGGGCCACGGCACTGCTGGAAAAAACGCCGATGAGGGTGTCCGCCGCCTGATTGCTGCGGCTGCGGACCCAGGAAAAGAGCAGAGCAAAGCCGGCGCTGAAGGCCACTGCCGCCCAGGTGGGGGCGGTCATACCGCAGATGGCGCCGATGGCGATGCCGGTAAAGGCGGAGTGTCCCAGAGCGTCGGAGAAAAAGCTCATGCGCCCGGTAACAATCATGGTGGACAGCAGGCCGAACAGCGGGGCCATCAGCAGCAGAGCCAGCAGCGCGTTACGCATAAATTCCCAACGAAGCATTTCGAAGGGAAGCAGGGCGCACAATCCGTACCAAAGACTCATAATGCCCCTCCTTTCATATGGAAGACCTGGGAAAATTCCGGGGAAGACAGGACCTCCTCCGGCGTTCCCTGAATCCGGACGCCGTGGTCAATGAGGACCACCCGGTCGGCATACTTGGGGAGCAGGGAAAAGTCGTGAGTGGTCATCAGAATGGACAGGTCGTAGGTTTTCCGGATCTCGTCCAGCATGTCCATGAGCATGACCATGCCCTCCACGTCCACGCCGGAAAGAGGCTCGTCCAGAATCAGGATATTGGGAATTGGCTCCAGGGCCAGAGCAAGCAGCACCCGCTGGAGCTCTCCGCCGGAGAGGGCACCCACACGCTTATCGATCAGGGCTTCCCCATGGACCCGTTCCAGGCATTCCAACACCGTCTGGCGCATGACCTTCCCCAGCCCCAGAAAGGCGGGACGCCTGCTCATACAGCAGGCAAACAGGTCGGCAACGCTCACCGGGTCGCTGGGGTCGAAAGCGGGGCTTTGGGGTACATAGCCGATGAGGGGCTTTTTACTCCGCTGGCCCGGCTCCGTAAAGGAAATGATGCCATCGTATTCCCGCTGGCCCAGAATGGCCTTGAGGAAAGTGGACTTTCCGGCACCGTTGGGGCCGATGAGGGCCACCATCTGCCCGCAGTGGACGTGAAGATTTACGTCCTTTAAAATTTGTTCCGACCCGATGCGGACACCCAGATGCTCCACCCGCAGGCAGCAGGAATGACCGCAGGAGCCGTCTTGATAATGCAGTTTCATTGCAGGGCCTCCCCAATGGTGTTGATGTTTTGATACATGGCGTCAAAGTAGCTGTCTCCCGCCATAGCCATATCCAGGGAATAAACGCGGCAACCGGTTTCCCGGGAGATGATTCCAGCGGCGGAGACACTGCCGTTTTTCTCCGTGAAGATAGCGTTCAGATGATGGGCCTCAACCTCCCGGATCATATGAATCAGCTTCTGGGCGGAGGCCTCCCGACCGGATTCCTCTTCCACCGCCTCCAGAATTGTCAAATCAAAACAGTGGGCAAAGTAGGAAAAGCCGTCGTGGAAGGTGATAAGCTCCCGGCAGGACAGATCGGCAAGGGTTTCCCGCCCGTAATCATACAGCTCCTTCAGATCCGCTTGCAGGGCATAAAGGTTTTCCGTAAAGCAATCCGCGGATTCTGGATACTGGCGGCACAGGCCGTCGCAGATGTTCTGAGCCATGCGCCGGGCATTGACCGGAGAGAGCCAGATGTGGGGGTCAACATCGTGGTGGTGCCCCTCGTGTTCCTGTTCTTCCTCATGGTGACCCTCCTCCGGGCAGAGAAGGTCAATGCCCTGGGAGGCATCCAGAATGGGACACCCTGCCAGCATATCGTCTAAAAAGGTTTCCAGACCTGCCCCGGAGATTACCACCAGATCCGCTGCCTCAGCAGCCTTTACCTGGCGGACATTCAAGGAGTAGTCGTGGAGGCAGGAGACCTGCTCTGTTACCAGACGGGTGACGGTAATGTCCGTCCCCTGACACAGCCGGGTGGTAAAGTCATATACGGGCAGGGTGGTGGCGGCTACCTGAGCGGGGGCCTGTGCCGGGGTACAGCCCGTCAGAAGGAAGGAAAGAAGGAGAAGTATCCAAAGCTTTTTCATATATCCCCATCCTAAAATTAATGATATCTCTACCTTTTAGCATATCACAGTTGTCAATAGTTTACATTTTTAAAATAAGGAAAACGGGCCAGCCAAAGCGGCAGGCCCGTTTATGTAAATCAGGAATTGTGATTCTCAATCCACTCGTTGACCTTGGTCTTTGCCAAGCGCTTAATGTCCTCAGTGGGGTAGAGGGAGCTTTCGCCGCCAACGCCGTACAGGAAGTACAGACCTTCGGGGGTCTGGAACAGATCCTCCTCATAGCCGGTAGGATCGCCCAGATTGCCGCTGGTGTATTTCTTGACCAGGGTAGCGGTCTCGGTATCATATTCCTTCTTGCAGATGATCTTCTTCATGGTGTATTCCTCCTTTCCGGTTGAATGCTATGATAGCTATTATACACAAAAAAATCAGGAAATCAACTAGAAAAAGGACGTTTTGGCTATTTTCGTTAAATGTTTGTGGGATGATGAAATTTCTTACCCCAAAAGCCGGGGCGTTTCCTGTGATATTGCACAAAGAATTCTGCGCGTTTCCATGAAAAATGCCTTGCGGGAATTCAAAAAAATGCTATACTTATGGAAAAGGGAGGAAAAAATCATGCAGAATTTTCCGTTTTTTACCACAGAATCCGGGGTGTCCAGCCTGGTTCTGAAGGAGATTCCCTATCGGAAGACTGCCTACATCACTGTTCGGCAGGTGCAGCCGGAGGGACTGGATGCCCATTTGAAGGAATGTGTGGATTTCTGCCGGATGGCGGGAGCGGAGCGAATTTACGCCACGGGCCTTGCGGCTCTGGAAAAGTACCCTCTGCATATCGCCGTTCTGAAAATGTCCGCAAGGGCCTGGGTAGACCGTGAGAAGCTTGCCTGCCTGTTCCCGGTGACGGAGGCTACGGTGGAGCGGTGGCGGCAGTATTACAATGAACGGATGACAGGGATTGACAATGTGGCGACTCTGGAAAAGAGAGACGAGAAGGAGATTCTGGAGGGGGGCGGCGCTTACTTTGTCCATCGGGAGGGGAAAAAACTGGGCATTGGGTGGCTGAACGACTGTGAGCTGATGTGTATAGCGGCGGAGCCGGGGATGGGAGAGACGGTGATGCATACCCTTATGTCTCTGGTGGAAGGGGACACCATGACATTGGAGGTTGCTTCTACCAACCAAAGGGCCATCCGGCTGTATGAAAGACTGGGCTTCCTGAAAACGGGGGAGAAATCCCGGTGGTATCGACTGGAATAATTCACAAAAACGGAAAAGAAAATTTTACATGTGCAGGAAAAATACTTGACACAGTCCGGATGACATGCTATAATAGCTCAGGTTTCAAGGGCAAAACCTTGACAGAGGGGGAAAGCAGATGGATGCGCTGACAATGGCACTGCTGTTTGACTACTACGGCGGTATGCTTACCGAGAAGCAGAAGGAATGCTTCGATCTGCGCTACAATCAGGATTTGTCCCTTGGGGAGATTGCCGAGGTTCAGGGTGTCAGCCGCCAGGCGGTATATGATAACCTGAGCAGGACGGAAGCTCTCCTGCGCCGGATGGAGGAAAACATCGGCATGGTTCGGCGGGACAGAGCTGTCCGCCAGGCCGTGGAGGAAATCCTGAAGACGGCGGCGGAGCTTGACAAAAGCGCCGATTCCACAGTAGTGGCACTTTCTCAGCGGATAAAGGCCGCTGTTACCACGTTAAAGGAGTAGCTATGGCATTTGAAGGCTTAACTGAAAAGATTTCCGCTACCTTCAAAAAGCTTCGGGGCAAGGGCCGCCTGAAAGAAGCGGACGTGAAGGAGGCTATGCGGGAGATCCGCATGGCATTGCTGGAAGCGGACGTCAGCTACAAGGTGACCAAGGACTTTGTGAAGAACGTCACCGAGCGCTGCATCGGCACCGATGTGCTGGAATCCCTGACTCCGGCCCAGATGATTGTGAAGATCGTCAACGAAGAGCTGTGCAAGCTCATGGGCAGCAGCGTCAAGCACATTACCATCAACCCCAACGGACCTACCGTGGTCATGCTGGTAGGCCTTCAGGGCGCCGGTAAGACCACCAACGGTAGCAAGCTGGCCGGCCTTCAAAAGCGCCAGGGCAGAAACCCGCTGCTGGTGGCCTGCGATATTTACCGTCCTGCGGCTATCACACAGCTCCAGGTCTGCGGCGAAAAGCTGGGGATTCCCGTTTTTGAAAGGGGTACCCAGGACCCGGTTCAGACCGCGAAAGAGGCGGTTCTCTACGCCCGTCAGCGGGGCTATGATATGGTGTTTCTGGACACCGCCGGTCGTCTCCATGTGGACGAAAACCTGATGAACGAGCTGAAGAACATCAAGGCCGCGGTCAAGCCCGACGAAATCATG
>CAYRDE010000083.1:0-7757 GCA_964422935.1 uncultured Oscillospiraceae bacterium
ATTTCCTCTTCCATTCTAACAGCTTCGGCAACAAGATGGAAATAGACACGGCTGGCTGCCGTGCCTATCACCTAATCTATATTGTAGGAGGTGTATTCCATTGTTTACGGTAAGCAAAAACCACCGAACCGGGAGACGGGGAGAAACGCCCGAACTCCGCACACGGCCCCAACGCCGTCTGTCCCCCGGCCATAAGAAGCAGATTCAGGCGGCCATCGCCAGAGCCAACCACACGGACAAAAAGGAAAAAACCGCTCAGGACAGCATCCCCTATGACCGGATGTGGCCGGATGGAATCTGCCGGGTATCAGAAAATCACTATACCAAAACCATCCAGTTCCAGGACATCAATTATCAGCTTTCCCAGAACGAGGACAAAACCGCTATCTTTGAAGGCTGGTGTGATTTCCTCAACTACTTTGACAGCTCCATCCACTTTCAGCTTTCCTTTCTGAATCTGGCTACCTCGGAGGAAACCTTTCAGCGTGTCATTTCCATTCCCCTTCAGGGTGACGATTTTGATTCCATCCGCAGGGAATACACGGAGATGCTCCAGAATCAGCTTGCCAAGGGAAACAATGGCCTGGTGAAAACCAAGTATCTGACCTTTGGCATCGATGCGGACAGCATAAAGGCCGCAAAGCCCCGGCTGGAGCGCATCGAAACGGACATCCTCAATAACTTCAAGCGTTTAGGTGTGGCTGCTGAGGTTCTGGACGGCAAGGCAAGGCTTTCCCAGTTACATGGGATTTTCCACATGGATGAGCAGGTGCCCTTTTCCTTTCAGTGGGAGTGGCTGGCTCCCTCCGGCCTCTCCACCAAGGACTTCATCGCTCCCAGCTCCTTTGAATTTCGCACCGGCAAACAGTTCCGTATGGGTAAAACCTGGGGAGCTGTTTCTTTTTTGCAGATTCTTGCCCCGGAACTGAATGACCGGATGCTGGCAGATTTTCTGGACATGGAAAGCTCCCTGATTGTGAGCCTGCATATCCAGTCGGTGGATCAGATCAAGGCCATTAAAACGGTAAAGCGGAAGATTACGGATTTGGACAAGTCCAAAATTGAGGAGCAGAAAAAGGCCGTCCGTGCCGGATATGACATGGACATAATCCCCTCCGACCTTGCCACCTATGGCAATGAGGCAAAGAAACTCTTGCAGGATTTACAGAGCCGGAACGAGAGAATGTTCCTTGTCACGTTCCTTTTGCTGAACACTGCTGACAGCCAGCGGCAGTTAAACAACAACATCTTTCAGGCATCCAGCATTGCCCAGAAGTACAACTGCCAGCTCACCCGGCTGGATTTTCAGCAGGAGGAAGGGCTGATGTCTTCTTTGCCCCTGGGCCTGAACCAGATTGAAATTCAGCGGGGACTGACTACCTCCAGCACGGCCATCTTTGTGCCCTTCACCACGCAGGAGCTTTTCCAGTCCGGCAGAGAATCTTTGTATTATGGCATCAACGCTCTGTCCAATAACCTGATTATGGTGGATCGGAAGCTGCTGAAAAACCCCAATGGGCTTATCCTCGGCACCCCCGGTTCCGGCAAATCCTTTTCCGCCAAGCGGGAAATTGCCAACTGCTTTCTGCTCACCACGGATGACATTATCATCTGCGACCCGGAAGCGGAGTATGCCCCATTGGTTGACCGGCTCCATGGGCAGGTTATCAAGATCAGCCCCACCAGCACCCAGTATATTAACCCCATGGACTTGAACCTGGACTATTCCGATGAGGAAAGCCCCCTGTCCCTCAAGTCGGATTTCATTTTGTCTTTGTGCGAGCTGATTGTGGGTGGTAAGGACGGCTTAGCCCCGGTGGAGAAAACCATCATCGACCGGTGTGTCCGGCTGGTATACAAAGACTACCTCAGTGATCCCAAACCGGAGAATATGCCGGTGCTGGAAGATCTGTATGATCTGCTTCGCTCTCAGGAGGAAAAGGAAGCCCAGTACATCGCCACGGCACTGGAAATCTACGTCACCGGTTCTTTGAATGTCTTTAACCACCGTACCAATGTGGATATCCGCAACCGGGTGGTCTGCTATGACATTAAGGAATTGGGGAAACAGCTCAAAAAGATCGGGATGCTGGTGGTGCAGGATCAGGTGTGGAACCGGGTCACCATCAACCGGGCGGCAAGGAAATCCACCCGGTACTATATCGACGAGTTCCATTTGCTTCTCAAGGAGGAGCAGACCGCTGCCTACTCCGTGGAAATCTGGAAGCGATTCCGTAAATGGGGCGGAATTCCTACGGGCATCACCCAGAATGTGAAGGACCTGCTTTCCTCCCGGGAGGTGGAGAACATCTTCGAGAACAGCGATTTTGTGTATATGCTGAATCAGGCTGCGGGAGACCGGCAGATTCTCGCAAAGCAGCTTAACATCTCGCCCCATCAGCTCTCCTACGTTACCCACTCCGGCGAGGGCGAAGGACTGCTGTTCTATGGCAGCGTGATTCTGCCCTTTGTGGATCGGTTCCCCAAGGACACGGAGCTGTACCGGATTATGACCACCAAGCTGTCTGAGACCGCAGATAGCAAACCCCAGGAATAAAAAAGACTATGAAGGAGGAAATGAACATGAGACAAACTATGAACTTTCAGAACAAACCCGATTTCACAGAGGAGGCTGCGGAGCAGCACAACCAGGAGCTGCTTTACAAGATCCTCGACGCCATGTATGCCGCCCAGACCGCCCATGACAGAGACTGCTATCTTACGGAGGATGGCATTGCTGGCACCACCCGCATCATGGATGTACTGATGGACACCACGGAGGAACTGTTTGGGTATGCCCCCGACATCCCGGAGTTTGATGTGGAGGACGCAGACACCTATATTCTCCCCTTTACGCTGGCAATGTTCTATGCCCGGTTGAGCTTCTGTCCCATGGCCGGAGACGACCTGAGTGTGCTGGCAGAGCTGGAATATCTGATGGACGCCATTCTCAGCGGTGATTGGTTTGGCGAATAAGGAACCCCGTCTGCATTTCACCGAGGAGGACCGCTCTGACCCGGTACTGAAAAAGCCCATCCGCAAGGCAGAGAAGGTCGCTGCCAAGGCGGACAAGGCACAAGGGAAAATTCCCAAGCGGAAGGTTCCCAGGATCGTCATGGAGGAAGATACGGGAAAGGTCACGGCAAAGCTGGTGCTGGAGGACAAGAAAAAGCCTCCCTCCAAGCTGACCCATTCCCTTATGGATGCCCCTGCCAATGCTGTCACCGGGCAGCTTCACAGGGAAATCCAGGAAACCGAACAGGACAATGTGGGCGTAGAAAGCACCCACAAGTCCGAGGCGGTTGTAGAAACTGGGGCAAGGCTCATGCGGGAGGGTTCCCGGAACAGCCAGTTAAAGCCTTATCGAAGGGCAGCTCAGGCAGAAAGCAAGCTGGAAAAGGCCAATGTGGAGGCCCTGTACCAGAAATCTCTCCGGGACGAGCCCCAGCTTTCCAGCAATCCGGTGTCCCGCTGGCGGCAGAAACAAGCCATTAAGAAGCAGTATGCCGCAGCCAAATCCGGAAAAGCAACGGCCCAAAACACTGCCAGGGCAGCGCAGGAAGCTACCAAATCGGTGAAGGAGGCAGCAAAGAAAGGCACAGAATTTCTGGCCCGGCATAGGCGGGGCGCAGTCATTCTCCTTGCCAGTTTTCTTCTTGTTGGATTCCTGCTCAATGCGGTTTCCTCCTGCTCCGTAATTGCGGAAACCGTCGTGTCCGGCATTGCTTCCGGGAGCTATGCTGCATCCGAAGATGCTATTCTGGATGCGGAGGCTGCCTATGCCGCAAAGGAAAGGGCTCTGCAGTCCTATCTGGATAGCTACCAAAGAAGCCACAATTATGACGAGTACACCTTCGATCTGGATGAGATCGGTCACGACCCCTATGTTCTGACTGCCATCCTATCTGCCCTCCATCCTGGAGAATGGACGCTTGCCGATGTGTCCGGGACACTGGAGATGCTTTTTCAGAAGCAGTACATTTTGACGGAGAATGTGGACACCGAAACCCGATACCGTGACCCCATCACTTTGGCGGATGTGCCCTACTGGTATCCGGATGCAGAGGAATATGAATACACCATTTGTACCGTTACCCTGGAGAACTTCGACCTGTCCCACCTGCCGGTCTACATTATGAGTGAGGATGATCTGTCCGTGTATGCCTTGTATATGGCGACCCTGGGCAACCGTCCCGACCTGTTCCCGGATTCGGATTCCGTTGATCGGAGCTATACCGAGTACGACATTCCCCCGGAGGCCCTGCAAAATGAAGCCTTTGCCAACATGATTGCCGAGGCGGAAAAGTACCTGGGTTACCCTTACGTCTGGGGCGGCAGTTCTCCATCCACCAGCTTTGACTGTTCCGGGTTTGTCTCTTGGGTTATCAATAACTGCGGCAACGGCTGGAATGTGGGACGGCTCAGCGCACAGGGGCTGTACAATGTCTGCACACCGGTGTCCCGAAGCAACGCCCGCCCTGGCGACCTGGTGTTCTTTAAGGGCACCTGCGATACTCCCGGTATCTCCCATGTGGGGATTTATGCGGGCAACTCCATGATGATCCACTGTGGAAACCCTATCAGTTATGTCAATCTGAATACCAATTACTGGCAGAGCCATTTCTACGCCTATGGCCGTCCGCGATAAACAAGGAGTGTGAAAACGATGAATCCCAAAATCAAAAAGTTGTCCGCCGAGCGGGAAAAGAACGAAAAGAAAATTGCGGAACTGCGTCTGCGCAACGGCGAGATCGACAAGCAGATCACGGAGCTGGAAAACCTGGATATTGTGGGGCTGGTGAGAAGCCTGGGCATGACCCCGGAGCAGCTTTCCGAACTGCTGAAAACCGTCAAGGCAGCTCCCGAAAAGGAGGTTTCCTCCCATGGGTAAAGCCAAATTTCGGTTTCTGTCCTGCCTTTTGGCACTGGTCTTGTGTCTTACCTGCCTGACCCTCCCGGCCTTCGCCCAGTCCAATGAGCCGAAGGATGAAGTCATCATCTATACCGGCGACCCCAACGCCAAGCCCCCTGCCAGCACCCAGGAGACAAAGCCATCCGCTACCAATCCAACCTCCACTTCGCCCACCACGCCGCCCGATACCACGCCCCCTGCCACAGAGCCGGAGCCGACGGTTGCCGATCCGGGTGCACCCTTCACGGAAGGATCTGACATTGTCACCCGTGATATGCTCTATGACAAGGCCACCAACAAGCAGTTTATCACCATTCAAGATCGGGATGGGAATTATTTCTACCTGGTCATTGATTATGATGCCCCTCTGAATGAAGATGAGGAAGGGTATCAGGTGTACTTCCTGAATCCGGTGGATGCCGCAGATCTGGGGGCACTGGTTAAGACAGAGCCCACGGATCCTGCGGTGTGTATCTGTACCCAGCACTGTCAGGCAGGAGCCATCCGCATGGACTGTCCTGTGTGTGCTTCCAACATGGCAGAATGTGCCGGAAGCATCCCGGAACCCACCACAGAGCCTACTGTCCCGGAAACTGAGCCGGAGCCGGAGCCGGAAAAGTCCTCCGGTGCCGGGGCTGTGCTGATCGTGCTGCTCATGGTCGCCCTGATTGGCGGTGTAGGCTGGTATTTCCTGAAAAACAGGCTGCCGCTTCCCAAAACCAAGGGAGATACAGACCTGGACGATTATGACTATGGTGAGGATGATCCCTGGGAGAATGAGGACGAAGCCGACGGGGAGGCTGACGAAGAAAGTGAGGGCAGTCAGCCGTGACCCGATTTACTGACAGTCCCTATGAAATTATGATGATACGCAGACAGGAGGGCGGGGATCACTCCCTGCCCTCAGCACTGCCTCCGTCCCATCCCTGCTATGGCTGCGGGAACTATCGGGAGGGTCAGCCCTGCGTGGGCTACTGCTATCGGGAGGCAGCGGCATGGCTAAAAGGAAGGAGGGAAAAGAACCATGAAACTGGTGATTGCTGAAAAGCCATCCGTCGCCCAAAGCCTGGCCGCCGTGATCGGGGCAACTGCCCGCAAGGAAGGCTATTTAGAGGGCAACGGCTGGCAGGTCAGTTGGTGTGTGGGCCATCTGGCTGGATTTGTCAATGCTGAAAGCTACGATCCCAAGTACGCCAAGTGGTGTTATGAGGATCTGCCCATCCTGCCCCAGAACTGGCAGTTGGAGGTAGGAAAAACCAAGCGGAAGCAATTTGAAATCCTGAAGAAGCTGATGAACGCCCCGGATGTGACCGAGGTCATAAACGCCTGTGACGCTGGGCGGGAGGGCGAGCTGATTTTCCGAAATGTCTATACCCTGGCTGGCTGCCAGAAGCCCACGAAACGGCTGTGGATTTCCAGCATGGAGGATTCCGCCATTCGGAAGGGCTTTGAAAACCTCCGCCCCGGCAAGGACTATGACGGGCTGTATGCGGCGGCCCTGTGCCGTGCCAAAGCGGACTGGCTGGTGGGGATCAATGCCACCCGGCTGTTTTCTGTGCTGTATCACCGCACATTGAACATTGGCCGGGTCATGTCTCCTACGCTTGCCTTAATTGTCCAGCGGGAAGCTGAGATTCAGGCATTCCGGCCGGAGCCGTTCTATACCGTTGCCTTGGAGCTGCCCGGTTTTTCTGCTTCCGGGGAGCGTATGAAGGATAGGGTTGCTGCTGAGAAACTAAAAAATGCCTACCAGGGTACGGTTGCCACAGTCAAAAAGGTGGAGCGCAAGGAGAAAACCGAAAAGCCGCCTGCCCTATATGACCTGACCACCCTCCAGCGGGATGCCAACCGTATTCTGGGATTTACTGCCCAGCAGGCACTGGATTATCTTCAAAGCCTATATGAAAAGAAGCTCTGCACCTATCCCCGAACGGACAGCCGGTATCTGACCGACGACATGAAGGGCAAGGTGGCAGATATTGCCGCCATCGCTGCTAAAATTGCCGGTATGCCGATGGGAGATGTGAACGCCGGTCAGGTGTGCAACAGCAAAAAGGTTTCCGATCACCACGCCATTGTCCCCACTATGACGGCAAGTAAGGTGGACTTGTCCACACTTTCGGTAGGTGAACGGGAAATTCTCAAACTGGTATGCCGTCAGGTGCTTTATGCAGTGAGCGGTCCCCATATTTTTGCAGAAACGGTGGTTACGCTGGACTGCGGCGGCGCAGCGTTTACCGCCAAGGGAGAAACCATCCTTTCCATGGGCTGGAAGGTCTATCTGGAACAGGAAATAAAAGACAAGCCTATGCCAGATTTGTCCGAGGGTATGGAGTTGCCTGTGGAGGGTTCGGCAATCCGGGAAGGTAAAACCAGCCCACCCAAGCACTTTACAGAAGATACCCTGCTATCTGCCATGGAAACTGCCGGAAAGGGGGATATTCCAGAGAATGCGGAAAGGCAGGGATTAGGTACACCTGCCACCCGTGCCGCTATTCTGGAAAAGCTGGTATCTGCCGGATTTATGGAGCGGAAGAAAAGCAAAAAGACGGTACATCTTCTGCCCTCTCAGGATGCTATGTCCCTGATTACCATCCTACCGGAGCAGCTTCAATCTCCCCTGCTGACCGCCGAATGGGAATCCCGGCTGGGCGAGGTGGAACGGGGAGAACTGCCCCCGGAGGATTTTATGGGTGGGATCTGCGCCATGGTCAAAGAGTTGGTGGAGAACTATCAGATCATTCCGGGGAGCGAATACCTGTTTTCACCGCCCCGTGAGGTGGTAGGCAGATGCCCCCGGTGCGGCGGAGAGGTTGTAGAAATGCAGAAGGGCTTCTTCTGTCAG
>CAYRDE010000084.1:0-7733 GCA_964422935.1 uncultured Oscillospiraceae bacterium
CCATCATCGCCTGCTCCACCCCCATGAAGATCATGGAGCTGTGCTGTGAGGCCATCGACTGCATCGCTGTCTTTGCTGCCAAGGGCTCCCGGCTGGCAGTTTCCGACGCCGGCTGCGGCGCGGTATGCTGCAAGGCAGCCCTCCAGGCCGCATCCCTGAATGTGTTCATCAACACCAAGTCTCTTAAGAACCGGGATGTGGCGGAGGAAATGAACCGGAAGGCAAACCTGATGCTGAACAAATACTGTCAGATGGCAGACGAAATTTTCAATGACGTGAAGGCCGGTTTCGGTCAGTAAAAAGGAGAAAAACTATGGCAAAGCTATTGCTGGGCAAGGAAGTTACCGATGCCCTGAATGCGAATCTGCAAACCCGCACCGCTGCCCTTCGGGAAAAGGGCGTTGTTCCCACCCTGGGCATCATCCGTGTCGGTGCCGACCCTTCCGACCTGAGCTATGAAAAGGGCGCCACCAAGCGCGCCGAGCTGGTGGGTGTGGATGTGAAGAAGTTTGAGCTGCCCGCCGACGCCACCAAGGAGGATGTGCTGGCTGTCATCGACCAGGTCAACGCCGACGATACCATCCATGGGGTCCTGATGTTCCGCCCTCTGCCCAAGCACTTGAAGGCGGACCAGAACGAGATCTGCAACCGCCTGGACCCCAGGAAGGATGTGGACTGCATGACCCATATGTCCAACGCCGGTGTATTCGAAGGCCTGAACGACCTGGGCTACGCCCCCTGCACCCCCGCCGCCTGTATGGAGATTCTGGACTACTACGGCATTGACTGCAAGGGCAAAAACGCTGTGGTTATCGGTCGCTCTCTGGTGGTTGGCAAGCCCGCCGGCATGATGCTCATGGGCAAGAATGCCACCGTCACCACCTGCCACACCAAGACCGTGAACACCGCCGAGATCTGCCGGAACGCCGACATCATCGTCTCCGCAGCCGGTGTGCTGAACAGCTTGACCAAGGACTATGTCCGGCCCGGTCAGGTGGTCATTGTCGTGTCCATCATCTGGGTCGTGTTCAATATCAACGCCAAGGGCGGCAAGGGTGGCATTGCCGGTGACGCCAAATTCGACGAGGTGGAGCCCATTGTGGACGCCATCACTCCCGTACCTGGCGGCGTCGGTTCCGTGACTACCTCCGTGCTGATGAAGCATGTGGAGGAAGCTGCTGAGAAAATCTGAGAAACCATAAATTAAGGGCTGAGAGAATTCACATTCTCTC
The DNA here is from genome assembly GCA_964422935.1 of uncultured Oscillospiraceae bacterium. Classification (GTDB taxonomy): domain Bacteria; phylum Bacillota; class Clostridia; order Oscillospirales; family Oscillospiraceae; genus Faecousia. Next base: position 1,233 of record CAYRDE010000084.1, read on the forward strand.
AGCCTTTTTTGTCAGAACACCCTTAAAATCTGACTTACTCGATAGAGTTCAGGTAGACAGCAAGCAACTGGAGGGCAGTTTCCTTCACTTTTGGCTTGCAATGATTGAGCTGTTCCAACAACTCCTGCTCTTGCACGGAAAGGAATACATTTTCTTCCGTTAAAATCATATCTGGCGTAATATGAAGAACGTTGCAAATACGCAAGATTGTCTCAATTCGCATGTTAACGGTTCCCCGCTCAATCTCCGCATACGTCCGGTCTGACAGCCCGGCTTCCTCTGCAACCTCTGCCTGGGTCAATCCTGCCTTTTTTCGAAATACAAGCAGTTTATTTCCTATTTTCCGAAAGTCAAATATCAGCATTTTCCTTCCTCCATATCCCATTTATAGGTAAGTATACTTCCTGTTTTGGTTGACAAACAGGAAGAATAACTGTATATTTATAGGAAGAATGATTCCTTTTACCTAGGATTGTGGAGGAAAAGTATGACCAGAGGATTTATCACCATCGCCACCGGCAGCGATCTTTATTTTCAGCTTGCAAAGAATCTGCTCTTTTCTTACAAGCTCTTCTGTGATGCCCCTATGCCCTTTGCCATCCTGTGTGACAAAGAAAACGAATACACCGCCTTGTTCGACGAGGTGATCCTTTTTCAAAAAACCGAACATCCGTATTTCGATAAATTCGCGTTGCTGAAGATTTGTCCCTACGACGAAACCATTTTCATTGACGCCGACTGCCTGGCTTATGGGAATCTGAACGAATTTTGGGAGTATTTTAAAGATGCGGCGGATTTCTCAGCTGCGGGCACCAATTATCCCATTGACTCCGACCTTGGCCTCTTCCGGAAAGAAGAGGTCAATGAGTACGCCGACAGGGTACATTGGAAGCCGGACATTCACGGTGGGCTGTATTTTATTCGTAAGGGCCCACTGTGTGACGCCATTTACGGGGACTGTCAGAATATCGTTTCCCATTACCAGGACTTCCGATGGTCGGATTACTGCGCGCCCTATGCGGACGAGCCGGTTCTCTGCCTGGCGATGGCGGCCAACGGCGTACACGCACTGGAGGCAGATCCCCGAAATTACGGCATTCCCTGGGAGGTCACCCAAATGGATGTGGATATCTTCTCCGGGAAATGTACCTATGCCACCGAGTGGCACCCGCAGGTGGATCACGGTCGAATGATCCATTGGTCGGTTCGCTACTGTAAACAGCCGCTGTATCGATTTGAGACGGAAAAGGTAAACCTGATGGTAAAACACGGCCTTCGTCCCGGTCAGGAGAAGCTGTGCCTGGGCCTGAAGGATACCATTCTTTACCGGTGGAAGCTTCGGTATTATTTCCTTCTGGCACGCAGCTTCAGCCGCCGGGCAATCCGTAAGATATGCCGTATTTTCAAGCTTTCCGGCGATACCGAGGAATAACGTTATTCGCTGAGAAATCTTTTTATTCTATTTTTTGCATAAAAATATGATGTAATTTCTGTAAAAAATGCACAAGAAACAGACGGGCTGGCAGGAATCTTTGTGACCTATTTCCCTTGAAGACGGGCCAAAGGAATGCTATGATATGGGGCGAAAAACAAGCAAAGGAAATGAAATATCTATGGAAACCTATTTGATTTGTCTTGCGGTAGCCCTGGTAGGCGGTTTGCTCATGTCCCGTCTGACGAAGCTGGTAAACCTCCCGGCAGTTACCGCTTATCTGGTGGCGGGCCTGCTCCTTGGCCCCTTCTGCATAGGCAGTCTGAAGGTGCCCGGCATGGGCTTTAACACCCTGGAACAGGTGGATACCTTAAAGATCATTACACAGACAGCACTGGGCTTCATCGCCTTCACCATCGGCAATGAGTTCCGGGTCAGTCAGCTGAAAATCATGGGGACCCATGCCATCACCATCGGCATTTTGCAGGCGGTGATCACCACAATCATGGTGGATGTGGTGCTGGTAATCCTCCACTTCCTGTTCCCCGCCATGCTTTCCATCCCCTGTGCCATTACCCTGGGCGCCATCGCCGCTGCCACGGCTCCCGCCGCTACCTTGATGGTGGTTCGCCAGTACAAGGCTGACGGCCCCATGACGAAGCTGCTGCTTCTGGTGGTAGCCATTGACGACGCGGTTGGCCTGGTGCTTTTCTCCGTGTCCTACGGCATTGCCACCGCCCTTGCCAACGGACATATCAGTGTGCTGGCTGTGGTGGTCGAGCCCATTGTGGAAATCATCCTCTCCCTGGGTCTGGGCAGCTTGATGGGCTGGCTGCTGCATCGGACGGAGCAGTTCTTCCACTCCAGAAGTAAGCGTATGACCATTTCCGTGGCCTTTGTCATGCTGACCGTGGGCCTGTCCATGCTGGAGTTCCAGATTGGCCCCCTCCACTGCGGCTTCTCGCTGCTGCTGGTGTGCATGATGACCGGCACCATTTTCTGCAACATCTGCCGCACCTCCGAGGAGCTGATGGCCCGGGTGGATGGCTGGGTCATGCCTCTGAACATTCTGTTCTTTGTGATTTCCGGCGCGGAGCTGGATCTGAATGTGCTTTCCCAGCCTACCACATTGCTGGTTGGCATTGTCTACATTCTGGCCCGGTCCGCCGGGAAATACTTCGGCGCGGATCTGAGCTGCCGTCTTACCCGGCAGCCGAAGCCCATCTGTGACCATCTGGGCATCACCTTACTGCCTCAGGCAGGTGTGGCGCTGGGTATGGCAATCACTGCCGCCAGTCTGCCCGATGGCGCCCTGGCCCGGAACGTGGTACTGTTTGCGGTGCTGGTTTACGAGCTGATCGGACCCAACCTGACCAAGCGGTCCCTGCTGGCAGTAGGGGAGATCATCCCCGAGGGCCGCACCAGCGCCCGGCGCACCAACGACAGCAAGGCCTGACCTTTTTGAGAAATAGGAAACAGAGGACATTCCGTTATGGAGTGCCCTCTGTTTTTGCGCTTATGGGGATGTTCTTAGTAGGAACATCCCTCGTATTTGTATGCGTTTAAAAGTTTAACAACATAAATTATCCGACTTGACAAATCTGATATAATGAGGTGTATTATACCAATAAGTTGAAGTACATAAATAAATGACTCGAGAGAGAAGAAAACTGAAAACAATATGGCGTAATGGAAATGGGGGATGTTATGGCAAAAACGACAAGTCAGATTGTTGCTGAAAACAAGAAAAAACGCGAAGAGGAACAGAGAACAAGAAATTCAGCGGATGAGACAAGGCGCAGAAACGAATCAAATCAATCCTTCAAGGAAAAACGTATGGACTTTACCCCGGCTTCCAGCTCTGAAAAGATGAAAGCGGAGACAAAGGAGCAAGTGACCAAGGCGGAGTATAATCGCTACAAGACAACGCAAAAGCCCGTATATGACACTGGCAAGTATGCCAGTAAGGGAATATCTTTCTCCTATGCGGAAGCGCTGGCGAAAAAAGACTATCAGAGGGGCATGAAGACATATGAAGAGGGGCTACAACGACGTAAGCAGAATTCTGTTGTCTCAGAGAAGAGGGCTGACCGGCAACGGGATATCTCCAAAGTTCTAAACCGTAACTTTGTAGACCCTGCCCCGAGAGTATCGATAAAAGAACTGGATGCACTGAGAAAGAGTACGAAAAATCTGGGAGAGGCCTTACAATATACCCAATTGTATAATCAAAAGGTACTATCTCATTATTCGGATGTGTTCGCCCATACCCGAATGAATGGTCGATATCATTCTGTTTTGGACGAACTCAAGCTTTTGGCAATCATGGATAATGGAAAGGAAAAGAAGGCGAGAAAAAAGGCAGTCCTCCGAAAGATGGAGGAATTGGGGATGAAGGATGGACTAAATGAAATGTTTTATCCCCACTTCGCCGGAGACGGGAGCTTCGAGCTGGACACCTTTGGAAAGTGGCTGGGTTATTCCTCCGGAGCGGGACTTACTGGATTCAGCAAAAGCGTGGCCGATACAGCAGATGTGCTGCTGGGCAATACCTTGAAGGGGGTAGGATGGGAAGATAACCCGGTATCCAAATGGGCGGAATACGAAGGCGACAACTATGCCAGTTGGCAATTTAATAAGAACCTTTACGCAGAAAAGCTTGGCGGTAAAGGCTGGAACTTTGCGGGGGACACTGCGGAAGCTGCAGTGGGTGCAATTCCCCAATTGATCCTGGCATGGATGACATCAGGCGCTTCCGCAGAGGCAGCAGCGGGAGACCTGGCAACCAAGGCAGCTTACGAAACAGGCAGTGTCCTGACCAAAGCGGGAATCACAACGGAAACCATGATGAAAAATCCACAATACTGGCTTTCCTTTTCCCAAACCCTGGGCTCTGATTACAAAGAAGCAAAGGCGATGGGTGCCAGTGACCATGTGGCTGCGGTTGGATCGGTGGTGGCATCCCTTCTGAATGCCGGAATTGAAATCGGCACGGACGGAATGAGTGGTATTCAGGGACTGCCTGCTAAAATCGCTGGTGCAAGGAACATTGAAACAGTGATTCCATTGGTGAAATCCGCCTTACAGGAGGGCGGAGAGGAAGGCCTGCAAAAATTTGTTAGTGAGCTTACAGCAAAATGTCTCTACGGCAGGGAAGAACCGATCCTGGTTCCCGGAGAGTATGCCCGAGAAATGGCGATTGGAACGATGGTGGGAGGACTCCTGGGTGGGGGCGAGGTTGCCATACAAAGCGCGGTGAGCAGCCCTGCAATGGGAAACTGGAACAGCATCTGGGACATTGCTTTAGACTTTGCAGAGCGGGAAGACCAGCGCGTTATGAACGCTCTGACCAAGGCAGGGCTGCAAGGCGCTAAGTCTCTGGCGCAGTTTGCACCAGAAGTCTATTCCCGGAGCTACTACGAGGCCTTAGAAAATGGAAGCAGTTTTGAGCAGGCATTGATGCGTGCGACAGCGGACGCCGCAATGGAGGTAGTAACGGGGGATACAGCCTTAGATGTGCTGCTGGACAGCATGGGAGGCGACCCGAAGAAGGCGGCGGAGACGCTGGATGACATGCTGAGGAAACGCGGAGTCCAAATGACTCCAGAGGAACTGAGCTGACTGGGGAATGTCGCGGCAGCGGTTTCCGGTCAGCAGCAGGAGTTTTCCTTCACGACAAGGATTGCACTGGAAATGCTGAAAGGACTTCCCTTTGCGCAGGCCCAGACAGCGGCAAGCAAAGCCCTTTGGAAGGAGACACTGGATAGAGCAGTTCCATTACCCATTTCCTATGTATCCCCCAGCCTGGACGCGGGGAGAAATACACCACTTGCACAGGAACAGGGGAATGAGGGGAAAGGATATACGGATGCAGAGTATATGGAGTGGCTCAAATCCATTGGGGCGGAGAATACAGAGCTAAATACCATTGAAAAATTCGAAGAAGCAAAGTATAATCATTCTGAGGAATATCAGTTACTGACAGGGTATCGTTATGCTATCGAGAAGGGCGATATATCGCCCTTGGTGGGATTTGATCTATATAAGAGCACGAATGACGATATTCAATCCACTGTTGTTGGGCAGACCACATCGACGGGCGTTGAAATAAAAAGCTTTTGTACACACTTTATTGACAGAGTAATTGGACAGTCATCATCTCCACATAGAGGTATGCGGCAAGGAATTCCGGTCAGTAGTTTACTAGATGCACTGCAACATCCTGAAGATTTAGACCCAGTAGAGTATACGAAAGATGGCGATATTCGACAGACATTCCATGGAAATGGAGTTTCCGTTACAATCAGTATTCGAGATGGACGTCTTATTCAGGCGAATCCATGGAAAGGAAAGAAATAATGCTTAACATGAATGAAAGAACCAAAGATTTTCTTCAAAGGAACCTTCCTGATGCCCTAACATCAGATGATATTGGGGAAGTTTTGCGAATGCTGTATCGTTTAATAAATAAAAAAGGGTTTGCGCCTCCCCACTATGACAGTTATAACGATTTTGGCAGGGAGGCGCAAAAGGCATATGACGATTTGTATTACAGCAACTGATTTAACGGTAAAGCGGTCTGCTTCGACAGGCCGCTTTGCCTGATATAGTCAGGGCATCGGCGAGGACTCGTCAGCATGGCGGCTGCCGGAATGTTGAGAGGGGAGTAGCCGGTTGAAGAAAAATGAGAAGAAACAGGGAAGGAATTCCCGGAATAAGGTTTTTTCTGTTGACTTTTTCCTCTGCTTTGACTACAATAAAAGAGTAACCGAAACCTCTTATATGACTGACGGGTAATGCGGGAAAACCGCAGGGGAGTGTAAGAGTGTATGCCGACCGTCTGGGCAATTCAGCTTCGCACTGGATTACCCATTTTTTATTTTGGGAAACTCCGAACGAACCAACTGGGGCAGCGCCAAAATCTCTCAGCCTCAGCACTTGCCGGTTGATTCAGAGCTTCCCCGGGTAGTCTGGGTAAGGCAAACATTAAGAAAGAGGTGCGCTATGAAAAAACTGAAAACTCTCTCCGAAGGCGATTTTCTCAAGGTATTCTTCGGCTTCCTCAGCCT
>CAYRDE010000085.1:0-7576 GCA_964422935.1 uncultured Oscillospiraceae bacterium
GGAGATCATCTCCAACGCCTCCGATGCCATCGACAAGCTGGCCTATACCGCCCTGACCGATGATAAGGTGGGCGTCTCACGGGATCAGTTTGCCATCACCATTACCCGTGACAAGGAAAACCGTACCCTCACCGTCTCCGACAACGGCATCGGCATGAGCAAGGAAGACATGGAGGAGAATCTGGGCACCATCGCCAAGTCCGGCTCCCTGGGCTTCAAACAGGCCATGGAGAAAAATGAGGACATCGACATCATCGGTCAGTTCGGCGTGGGCTTCTACTCCGCCTTCATGGTTTCTTCTTCCATCACCGTGATCTCCAAAAAGTACGGCGAGGATACCGCCTGGAAGTGGGTCAGCGACGGCGCCGACGGCTACACCATTGAGGAAACCCAGAAGGACGCCCCCGGCACCGATGTGATTATGGCATTGAAGGAGGACACCGAGGACGAAAAGTATTCCGAATACCTGGAAGAGTACACCATCCGGGATCTGATCCGGAAGTATTCCGACTATATCCGCTACCCCATCCGTATGGAGGTCACCAAGTCCCGGAAGAAGGAGGACTCTCCCGAGGACAAGCCCGAATATGAGGATTACCAGGAAGTGGAAACCCTGAACTCCATGGTGCCCATCTGGCAGCGGAACAAGAAGGATGTCACCGACGAGGAATACGAAACCTTCTACCGGGAGAAATTCTTTGACTACAATAAGCCTCTGCGGGTGATCCACAGCAGCGCCGAAGGCTCTGTCTCCTTTAAAGCCCTGCTGTATATCCCCGGCAAGGCGCCCTACGATTTCTATACCAAGGACTATAAGCGGGGCTTACAACTCTACAGCAGCGGCGTGATGATTATGGAGAACTGCGAGGATCTGCTGCCCGAGCATTTCCGTTTCGTCCGGGGCATTGTGGACAGCCAGGATCTGTCCCTGAACATCAGCCGGGAAATGCTTCAGCACAACCGCCAGCTCACCATCATCGCCCGGAACATTGAAAAGAAGATCAAGTCCGAGCTGAAGTCCATGCTGGAAAACGACCGGGAGAAGTACGAGGAATTCTACGCCGCCTTCGGCCGTCAGCTCAAGTACGGCACCGTCTCCGACTACGGCGCTCACAAGGACGCCTGCCAGGATCTGCTTCTGTTCTACAGCCACAAGCAGGACAAGCTTATCTCCCTGAAGGAGTATGTAGAGGCCATGGCTGAGGGTCAGGAGAAGATTTACTACGCCCCCGGCGAGAACAAGAGCCTGCTGGACAAGCTGCCCCAGGTGGAAACCCTGGACAAGAAGGGCTATGATTGTCTGCTGTTCACCGAGGATGTGGACGAGTTCATCCCCCAGACCCTAATGACCTATCTGGAAAAGTCCTTCTGCAACGTCTCCACCGAGGATCTGGGATTGCAGACCGAGGAGGAGAAGAAGGAAGCGGAGGAAAAGGCCGAATCCATGAAGGGCTTCCTGACCTTTGTGAAGGACTCCCTGGGCGATGCCGTCAAGGAAGTGAGGCTGTCTCAGAATCTGGGCAGTCATCCTGTGTGCATGACCCCCGAGGCTGGCATGAGCTTTGAAATGGAGAAGTATATGAAGCGGGCCAACCCGGAGTTTGCTTTCCCGGTGGGCCGGATTCTGGAGCTGAACCCGGAGCATGAGGCTGTTAGAAATTTGCAGCGGGTGATGACCGAGGACCCCCTTCTGGCTAAGGATTACGCCCAGCTTCTGTGCTATCAGGCTCAGCTCATGGCTGACCTGCCTCTGGAGGACCCCTATGCCTATACGGATCTGGTCTGCCGCCTGATGAAATAAGTCCGCCTCCCGAAAAAAAGATTGCCTTTCCTGTCGTTTCGTGGTAAACTAACGGAACCGAGGTAAAGGAGGTATTGAACTATGGCTTACGACTACTATTATCAGGACGCCTTTGGTCCTTTCATCCGCTTTTTCTCCGGCATCACCGGCATGCTTCAGGTACCCTCCCTTCTGCTGGCTGTGGCAGGCTATGTGCTGACCGCCCTGGCCCTGTACACCATCGCCCAGCGTCGGGGCATCCACAAACCCTGGCTGGCCTGGATTCCGGTGGTAAACTGCTGGCTCCTGGGTTCCATTTCCGATCAGTACCAGTATGTGGTGAATGGTGTCAACAAGTCCAAGCGAAAGATTTTGCTGGGACTGAACATCGCAAATCTGGTTCTTGGTACCGGTATCTGCGTGATGGCTGTGGTCATGGTCGTTAAAGCGATTTTCGGCATTTCCGACTACGCCAGTGAGGAAGCCTTTGCCGGAGACATTCTTGGTCCCGTTCTCAGTGTTCTGGGGATGTGCATTCCCCTGCTGGGTGTATCGATTGCCTGCGCTATCATTCGTTATATTGCCCTCTATGATCTGTATAAGTCCCTGGACCCCAACAACTGTGTCCTGTTTCTGGTGCTGAGCATTCTCTTCCATGTGACGGAGCCCTTCTTCCTGTTCTTCAACCGGGAAAAGGATCTGGGTATGCCTCCCAGACGGCAGCCCCAGGCCGCCGTTACCGGTTCCACGGAACCCTGCCAGGACGAGAGCAAAGATTATCTGTAACATCGCAAGAAATCCGATCCTTCCCTTTCGGGAGGATCGGATTTTTTCGACTTCTGTCATCACCAAAATCATTTTCAATGATGGGGCGACTTGACTGCTTCGTCAAATGTACTTTGTCTGTCATGTGCTCCGTCCTATTCATTCAGGAGCTGGAAGGATATCATCAGGTGGAGCCGGGTGTTCCAGTCGTCCAAATCAATATTCGAGATATCCCCGATTTTTTTCAGATGCTTCAGAAAGGTTGTTCGATGCAGAAACAGGCGGTCCGCGGCATGGGTTACGCTGTATTTTTCTTCCACAAAGGTTTTCAGTGCCTCCGTGTATGTCGTGCCGTGATCCGCATCATAGGCCATGAGCTTCATAAGCCCCGGAAGACACAAGTGGAGCTTATCCACATCCTCCTGGCAGCGGGATAAAATGTAGTCCAGCGCATAGTCAGAGAAGGAATAGTACCAAAACATATTGTCTTTGGAATTGCCTATGGTCAATGCTGCCCCCGCCTCAAGATATGCACTATACAGCTTCATAAAATCATGGAAGGGATCGCTGATGCCAACCTTATACAAATGATCCCGAAGAAACAGCGCCAGCGTATCCCGGAGCATAAGGAGGGACTGCTGCTTATAGATTTTATCCCTGGCGTTGTTGATCAGCACAATGATGCAGTCCTCATGGATGACGGCGCAGGAATTGGGAATCAAAAGCTCAAGCTGCGTGCGGGATACGGCATTGATTTCCTTCGTTCCGTCAAGCATATACGGAACCAGTTTCAGCAGCTGCATCTCGTCATCCATATTCCAGTGGACATATTTCAGAATGGATTTAATGATGGAGACGGATACATTCCGCCGCTCCAAACAGTTTTTAATGGCCTCCCGAAGACCGTTGTATGACGAAAGCGGCATGGAGTATTCGGAAATATTGCAGTAGATTTCTCTGATCCTGTCTGCGAGAAATACCAGCAGTCGCTTTGTATGGGCAGGGCAAGGTCTTTGGTCCGGGACAAACAATATCCGGGCGCAGTATTCCGCTTCATTTTCACGGAAGATGTTGTAGCACAAGGCCTGAACGGTACCGGTACCATTGTGAATAGGGTACTCGAAAATATCATGGGAGTTTTGCACTTTGAAGTATGCCGGATCTGTAAGCAGCTCATCCACAATATACGGCGGAGTCTGACCGTTATACTTGCGCTTAATAATCGCCACATAGGACTCGAAGTCGCTGGTATTTGCCACATAATTGAAGTGATAGTCCGCCAGAATGATAGAACCGCAAAGCACGGGACGGCTGCACTCCAATATATTGCGAATACCATCAATGCCCTGACCGCATTGGCTCAGTTGGGATTCCCAGCGGTTGTAATAGTCAAAAATTTCTGCCAGCTTGTTCACCAGCACATGGATATCCACATTTCCTTTGATGATGATCAGGTCAAAGTCTATGGGATAATCCAGAGGCTCATCGATGTCCATACACAGGAAAAGACTGCCGGTGCACTTAAAATCAATGCAAAGCAACTGCTCCGGACGGGCGATATAAACACATCCCGGTTCCGGTTGGGAGCCATCGTAGATTCGGAAGCTACAAAGTGATGCGTTGCAGGGAAGGTAATACTGTGAAATGTGATAACTTTGACTCAGATGATGAATCAAAATATCAGGATAGATTGTCATAACGCACCTCCTGGGGAGATTTTAATCATATTATACAAAATATGCACCCCCTTGTCTATAGAAAGTTACAACATCATCTTGTAGTGATAACCTATGGAAACATCGTTTTCCTGCGGCTGGTATCTCAGAAAGGATCATGCTACAATAGGCATATCCTACAAAAAAGCGCTGAAATAAGAAAGGAAGATTCCTATGCTGACTCCAAAACAAAATATGCTGGAATTCCTGAAGCCGGATGGACACCCAGAATGCCTGTGCAATAGCTACACTATGATGCGTGGCCTTGCACCCGACCCTGTGTTCAAGCTGGTTCGCGGCAACCGTATTCGCGGCACCGAATCCTTCGACGTGTGGGGCACCAAGATTTTGTTCCCTGAGGATGCTCCCGCCGCTGTCCCCTATGTCACCGCCGAAAATCAGGTCATTAAGGACATCTGCAACTGGCGCGACTATGTGAAGGTTCCCGACCTTATGGCCCGGTGCCAGGAGGGCTGGGAGGCAGCCATCGCCTCCGCCGAAGCAATCGACCATGAGAAGTACGCTTCCATGGTGATTATGGGCACCGGTATCTTTGAGCAGCTGCACATGCTTATGACCTTCGAGGATACTCTGACAAACATGCTGGAAGAGCCGGAAGCCATGGAAGAACTGATCGATGTCATCTGTGAATACCGCCTGAACTACATGAAGCTGATTGTGGAGCATCTGCATCCCGATGTCATTGTGTCTCACGATGACTGGGGCTCCAAAAACAGCATGTTCATGTCCCCCAACACCTGGCGCGCTCTGTTCAAGGAGCCCTACCGCAAGCTCTTCAACTACCTCCACGAGAACAACGTAATCGTTATGCATCATGCGGATTCCTTCCTGGAGCCCATCGTAGAGGATATGGCTGAGATCGGCATTGATATCTGGCAGGGCGTGCTGCCTTCCAACAACATCGCGGCGATCTCTGAGAAGGTCGGCGACAGAATGATGCTCATGGGCGGCATTGACTCCGTAATTGACCGTGCCGACGCAACGGAAGAGGAGATCCGTAAGGAAACCCGCCGTGCCTGCGACGCCTACGGCTCCCTGAAAGGCTTCTGGCCCGGCATGACCTATGGTGGCCCCGGCACTGTGTATCCCAAGGTAGAAGAAATCATCATTGATGAAATCGCCAAGTACAACCTGGAGCATTTCGGTGTTTCCATCATCTAAAGAAAGAGAGATACGAGTATGAAAAAGAAAGCTGGAAATTTCTATCTGCATCTGGTCATTGCTCTGGTTCTCGGCCTTGTCTGTGCCTTTGGCATTCAGCCCACCAACGGCATCACAGCCATTGGTGTCAATGTACTTGCTGTGACAGTTGCAACCCTGTATCTGTGGCTCACCGTCGGCACTGACTGGACGTCCCTGCTGTTCATGGGAATGTTAATCATGACCGGAGCCATGACCGCCAACGAGGTCTGGGCAGGCTCCATGGGTCACTTCTCCGTGATCACCATGATCGTGTTTATGATCCTCAACTACTGCCTGCTTCAGACCGGCGTTATCAACCTCGTTTGCAGCTGGTTCACCACCCGCAAGATTGTCCGCAACCGTCCCTATGTGTTCCTGGGAATGTTCTTCGCCTCCATGATGCTGCTGGGTCTGTTTATGGACAACCTGTCCTTAGCCGTAATTTATGTGGGCATTGCCGAAGTTCTGGGCCAGAAGCTGGGACTGAAAAAGGGTGATCCCTTCTTTGTATGTATGTTCATGGGTGTTATGTGGGTCTGTGATGTGATCTCCATTGCATCCCCCATTGCCCACGCTCCCTGCCTGATTCTCATGGGCCTCATGTCCTCCCAGTTGGGCATCACCGTGTCTTATGGTCAGTGGCTGCTGATCGGCATTCCCTTCGCCCTGCTGATGCTGGCAGTGATTATGGTCACGGTCTACTTCTGGAAGCCTGATACCACTGCGTACATCAACTATGACGTGGAAGCAGAAAAGAGGAATATGAAGCCTCTGGATTTAAAGGGCAAGATTTCTGCCGCCGCTTTCATTGCTGCCATTGCGTTGATCCTTCTGCCTGAGCTGCTGACCGGTGTTCTGCCCGGCTTCTCCGCCTACTGGAAGGGCTGCGGTGTCGTTGTTCCCGCGATTCTGGCAGTGTCTGTTCTGTGCATCATCCGCGTTGACGACGCGCCTGTACTGGATATCAAGGCCGCCCTCAAGTCTCTGCCTATGGGCGCCATCATCTTTGCAGGCGTCGTGTGTGTCATGTCCACCCCCATCTCCTCCGAAGCCACCGGCATCAATGTGTGGCTTTCCAACATCCTTCAGCCCATGTTTGCAGGCATGAATCCCTTCGTGATTGTGATTCTGCTGTCCGTGCTGGCCCTGGTTATGACCAACTTCCTGTCTAACGTGGTTACCATGGTTCTGTTCTTCAACATCGGCGTTGCGCTGCTGACCGGCGGCTCCGTGAATTTGGGCATGTTCTCCATCCTGATTGGCATTATGTCCTCCATCGCATGCCTGACGCCTGCTGCCTGCGCCCCCATGCCGCTGGTTTTTGGACCTAGTCATGTGACCATGAAGAATACGATTCGTCCCAACCTGTTCTTCATCGGCCTGACTCTGTTGGTAACCCTGATCTACATTATTCCCATCGTCCCCTTGGTTCTGGGCTAATCCAGCATCCCCGTCCCTTTGAAATTCCTTACACAAAAATCCGATCCTCCCGAAAAGGAAGGATCGGATTTTCTTATGTCTGAATTTTATCTCAGCCCCGCATGGCCCGCTTTCTCGCAATGTTGATAGGGCCTTCCTGCATGTTGTTGATCCAGGCAAGGGACTTGCCCGCGCCGTAGGCCGTGCAGGAATCCGGGTCGTCTGCCAGAATACAGGGAATGCCCGTCCGCTCCATGAGCAGCAGGTCCATGCCCCACAGCTGACCGCAGCCGCCGGTGATGGTGATGCCGTTCTCGGACACATCGGAAATCAGCTCCGGGCTGGTCTCCTCCATGACAGCCAGCACCTCGTCGGCAATCTGCCGGGCGGGGCGGCGGAGTACCTCATAAATCTCCGTGGAGGTCAAGGTCACGGTCTTTGGCATACCGGTCTTAAAGTCCCGGCCCTTGATATTCATGCTCCGCTCCTCATCCCGGGGATAGACCTGACCGATCTGGATTTTGATATTCTCCGCGGTGACCTGACCGATGACCATGCCATGCTGACGGCGGACATACCGGGCAATCATTTCATCAAAATAGTTTCCGGCAATTTTCAGGGAGGAGGATACCGCCACCCCGTTCATGCTCAGCACCGCGATATCCGTGGTGCCGCCGCCGATGTCCACCACCAG
>CAYRDE010000086.1:0-7459 GCA_964422935.1 uncultured Oscillospiraceae bacterium
CCCGTACTCAGGAAATGGACAAGGTCACAGGCCTGATGCCCGGCGCCGACGACTACGTGACCAAGCCCTTCTCTCCCGCGGAGCTGACGGCTCGAATTGACGCCCTGTACCGCCGGATCGGCGGGGACAGAAACGCCAGCTCTGAGCTGCTGACCCAGGGACCCTTTGTGATGAACACCCGGAACCACACCTTGGAGAAGAATGGCACGCGCATTCGCCTGACCCAGGTGGAGTATGCCATTTTGAAGCTGTTCATGCAGAACCCCGGCAGAGCCCTCTCCCGGGAGGATATTCTGGCTGCGGTCTGGGGTCGGGACTATGAGGGAGAGCTGAAAATCGTTGACGTGAATATCCGGCGCCTGCGGATCAAGATCGAGGACGACACCGCCTCTCCCACCTATATTACCACCGTCTGGGGTCTGGGATATAAGTGGGGTGCATGACCGAAATGAGGTTCAAGCCCAACTTTCAGGTAGTGGGACTGCGCAAACGCTGGCTGATCAATACAGCCGGTGTGGTGCTGGCACTGGGACTTGTCTGCGTCCTGACCATCACCGCTGCCTTTTCTGCCTATTACTACACCGCAATGGAAGCAGATATGAAGCGCCGGGCTGCTACCACGGCGGACTTCTTTGACGATTTCCTTGACCAGCCCTATATTGACTACTACCAGTCCTGCATCACCTATGCCAAGACCTTTTCGGATAAGAATACCATGGAGCTGCAATTCATCAGCACCCAGGGCGGGCTGGTGTCCTCCTCCTATGGTCAGTGGGCAGGCCAGTCTCCCGGTACGCCGGAGATTCAAAAGGCCATAGACAGCCGGGGCATTGTTTCCTATATTGGTAAGGATCTCCACACCGGGGAGCGGATTATGGCGGTGTCCAGCCCCATGATCTACAGCACCGGAGAGGTGATCGGCGTGCTGCGGTATGTGACCTCCACCCGGCTGGTGGACGGGCAGATCCTGCTGGTGGCAGCGACCAGCGCCCTGGTGCTGATGATGGTAATGCTGGTGGTCATGGTCAGCAGCAATTTCTATCTGCGCTCCATAATGACGCCTGTGGCGGAAATCACCGAAAAAGCCAAGCGCATAGCCAATGGCAGCTATGGCGTTCAGATTAAGACTGCCTACAAAGATGAGATCGGAGAGCTGGCGGATACCATTAACGAGATGTCCAGCAAAATCGCTCAGAATGAGAAAATGCAGGGCGAATTTATCTCCCAGCTGTCCCATGAGCTGCGGACGCCTCTCACCGTAATCAATGGGTGGAGCGAAACGTTGCTGGCGGATGAGAACATGGACGCCGACACCCGGCAGGGTATGAAGATCATTTCCAGTGAGGCCAAACGCCTGACGGAGATGGTCATGGAGCTGCTGGACTTCACCCGGATGCAGGATGGTCGTGTGACCCTTTCCGTAGAGCAAACGGATCTTCGGGCAGAGTTTGAGGATACGGTATATATGTACGGCAGCCGTCTTGCCCAGGAGGGTATCACCCTGAACTACGAGGACAGCGACGAGGATATTCCGGAGATTGCCTGTGATCCAAAACGTCTGCGGCAGGTCTTCCTGAACATCCTGGACAATGCCGCCAAGCACGGCGGGGAAGGGAAACGCATCGACGCCTCCATTACCGCCGAGGAAGACAGTGTTGTGGTACGTATCCGGGACTACGGTCCCGGCATCCCGGAGGACGAAATTCCTCTGGTTAAAAAGAAATTCTATAAGGGCAGCTCCAAAGCCCGGGGCACCGGCATTGGCCTGGCGGTCTGTGATGAGATCGTGGAGATGCACGACGGAACCCTGACCCTGGAGAATGCCCCCGGCGGCGGTACACTGGTAACGGTCCGGCTGCCAATTACGCACTAAGGAGATTCCTGCTTCTATGGCGAAAGAAACCAATGTATGCTGTGAAAAGTTTAAGACTATGATTGGCGGTCAGGCCCTGATCGAAGGCATTATGATGCGGGGCCCCGACACCGACGCGGTGGTGATCCGGGGGAAGGATGGCCTGACCGTGGAAACCGCTCCCCGGAAGAAAAATAAGCCTGGTTCCCCCAAAAACTGGCCCTTTATCCGGGGTGTCTTCAATTTCCTGGATTCTAACATTGTGGGCGTAAAGGCCCTGCTTCGTTCGGCGGACCTTGCCCCGGAGGAAATGCAGGAGGAGCCCAGTAAGTTTGACATGTGGCTGGAAGAAAAGCTGGGTAATGAAAGGTTTCAGCAGGCGATTCTGGGAATCGCTGTATTTATGGGGCTGGGACTTTCCGTGCTGCTCTTCTTCCTGCTGCCTATGATTATCGGAGGCTTCTTTGACCGCTGGATCACCGGCACCCTGATGCTGAATCTGGTAGAGGGGCTGATCCGTATGGTGATTTTCCTTGCCTATATGTTCCTGATCTCCCGAATGGGAGAGATGAAGCGATTGTTTTCCTACCATGGGGCGGAGCATAAGACCATCCGCTGCTATGAGGCGGGACTGCCTCTGACGGTGGAAAACGTCCGCAGGCAGACCCGGCTTCACCCCCGGTGCGGCACCAGCTTTCTGCTGGTGGTGATGGTCATTTCCATTGTGGTTTTCTCTATTGCCTCTTCCATTCTGCTCTCTATTTTCCCCGGTCTGGAGGCCATGCGGGGAACCTTCCTGTACCGGCTTATTATGATTGTCTTCAAGCTGCTCCTGCTGCCCATTGTGGTGTCCATCACCTACGAGCTGAACCGCTGGGCAGGGCGGCATGACAACTGGTTTACCAGGATTATCACCGCTCCCGGTATGTGGATGCAGAATTTTACCACCAACGAACCCGATGATTCCATGATCGAGGTGGGCATTGCGGCGGTCCAGGCGGTACTTCCCCAACAGGAGGGCGCCGATCGATGGTAAAACAGTACGGTGACCTGTATTTGGATACCCGCCGGGCTTTGCTGACGTTGGAGCAGCCCCAGGACGCTTCAAACATTGCAAGGCAGCTGATTTGCCATGTCTCCGGAAAAAGTCAGGAGGAGATCCTGGCAAAGCGGGAGCTGTACGCGGAGGAAACGGTGGTAAAGCGGACAGAATCGGCCCTGAAACGACTCCTGTCCGGAGAGCCTTTGGCCTATGTGCTGGAGGAGTGGGAATTCTATGGGATGCCCCTGCATATCACGCCCCATGTGCTGATTCCCCGGGACGATACGGTGGCTGTGACGGAGCTTGCCATCCGGCAGGCCCTGTTTCTGGAACAGGACCCCAGGATTTTGGATCTGTGCTGCGGCTCCGGCTGCATCGGCATAGCCGTTGCCAGCCGGGTAAAGGACGCCAAGGTCACCCTGGCAGATCTGAGCCGGGAGGCCTTGACCATTGCCAAGGAAAACGTGGCCCTGAACAAGCTGACGGGCCGGGTGCGCTGTCTCCAGACGGACGCCCTGACCCCACCTACCCCATTTATTGGAAAATACGACCTGATTGTCTCCAATCCCCCCTATGTGACAGGGGCCGAAATGGAGACCCTTCCTGCCAGTGTCAAGGATTTCGAGCCGCATATGGCGCTCTACGGCGGGGAGGATGGTCTTAACTTTTACCGTGCCATCGCAAAAAATTACCGAATGGCTTTGAAACCCGGCGGATACCTGTGCTTTGAATTTGGCATGGGTCAGGGAGACGATGTGTGCGGTATTTTGGAGGACAACGGATATACCATTCTGGAACGGGCCAGAGATTATAATGACAGAGAAAGAGCCGTACTGTCTCAGTACGGCGGGAAGGAAAGATAACCATGGCTACAAAGAAAACTGTTTATGAAGCGCCGAGCCCTGCTGCGGATAAGAAGAAGGCGCTGCAAACCGCTCTGAGCCAGATCGACAAAAACTTTGGCAAGGGCACCGTCATGCGTCTGGGCGACCGCCCGGAAATGAATGTGGAGGTCATCCCCACCGGTTCCCTGGCCCTGGATGCCGCGCTCGGCATCGGCGGCGTTCCCAAGGGACGGATCGTGGAGATCTATGGCCCGGAATCTTCCGGTAAGACCACCCTGGCTCTGCACATTCTGGCAGAAGCGCAGAAGCGGGGGGGCGAAGTGGCCTTCGTGGATGCGGAACACGCTTTGGACCCCGTCTATGCTGCCGCCCTGGGTGTGGATACCGACAACCTCCTGGTCTCCCAGCCGGACACTGGTGAGCAGGCATTGGAAATCACCGATGCTTTGGTTCGCTCCGGCGCCATTGACGCTGTGGTCGTGGACTCCGTTGCCGCTCTGGTTCCCAAGCAGGAGATCGAGGGTGAAATGGGGGATACCTTTGTAGGCCTCCAGGCCCGGCTTATGTCCCAGGCCCTGCGGAAGCTGGCGGGCACCATTGCGAAAACCAATTGCGTTGTTATTTTTATCAACCAGCTTCGTATGAAGATCGGTGTCATGTACGGCAATCCTGAGACCACCACTGGCGGCAATGCCCTGAAGTTCTATGCTTCCGTTCGCCTGGATGTGCGCCGTGTGGAGACCATCAAGGAAGGCAGCAATGTCATCGGCAACAAGACCCGGGTGAAGGTGGTCAAGAACAAGTGCGCGCCTCCCTTCCGGGAAGCGGTGTTTGAGATCATGTACGGTCAGGGCATCTCCAAGTGGGGTGAGCTGGTAGATCTGGCGGTTCAGATGGATATCATCCAGAAGAGCGGCAGCTGGTTCTCCATGGGAGACGAGCGGATTGGTCAGGGCGCCAACTCTGTGAAGGAGTATCTGATTGCCAACCCTGAAATTGCCCAGCAGGTAGAGGCACAGGTTCGGGAGAATCTGTGGAAGCTGAACGGCAGCGCGTCCAAGTCCCCAGCGAAGGCGGCGGAAAAGGCGGTAGCCGTCAGCGCTGACGACTTTGACGATGAGGATTGATTCCTTAAAAACCACCCCGGACCGGGCGGGCCGGTACTGGGTCACCTTTGACGACGGTACCCGGCTGGGCCTTTACCGGCAGACGGTGGAGGACTTTGCCCTCTATCCGGGAAAGGAACTGACCCCGGAGCAGCAGGATGCCCTCACGGCTGCTGCCGGTCAGATGTCTGCGAAAATGCGGGCGGTGCGGATTGTCTCCGCCTCCAGCGTTTCCCGGAAGGACCTGCAGCAGCGTCTGGTTCGCAAGGGGGAGGCCCCTGACCAGGCAGAGGAGGCTGTCCGCTGGATGGAGGATATGGGCCTGGTCAACGACCGGGACACCGCCTGCCATGTGGTGCAGTCCTGTATTGCCAAGGGCTACGGCTTATCCCGGGCCAAGCAGGCATTGTACGAGAAACGAATCCCGAAAGAATACTGGGAGGAAGCCCTTGCCGATTATCCGGATCAGTCTGAGAGAATCGAAAAATTTCTCCGGAGCCGTCTGGATGGGGATTCTGACCAGAAGGAGATAAAACGGGCCGTGGATGCCCTGATTCGCCGGGGTCACAGCTACGGGGATATCCGTCGGGTGCTGGATGCGCTCAGCTTTGATACAGAAGAAAATTTCGAGGACTTTTGAGTATGGCAAATATAGGTTTTATTTCCCTTGGCTGTGCCAAGAATCAGGTGGACTGCGAGCGGATGATGCATCGTGTCCAGGAGGCCGGACATACCGTCAAGGCGGACATCCCGGGCAGTGATGTGGTGGTCATCAACACCTGCGGTTTTATTGATTCCGCGAAAAGTGAGGCCATCGACTTCATTTTAAGAACTGCCGCTCTGAAAGAGGAGGGGCTGGTAGGGAAAATCCTGGTGACCGGCTGCCTTTCCCAGCGGTATCAGCAGGAGATTCTGACGGAGATGCCGGAGGTAGACGGGATTCTCGGCACTGGCAGCTTTACCGAGGTGGTTCCCGCCATTGAAAAGCTGCTGAACGGGGAGCAGGTGGTAGACTTTGGCTCCATTGACGCTCCGGAACAGGAATGCGGTCGGGTGCTTACCACCCCCGAGCATTATGCCTTCATTAAGATTGCCGAAGGCTGTGACAACCGGTGTGCTTACTGCATCATTCCGTACCTCCGGGGCAAGTACCGCAGCCGCCAATTGGACGATGTGCTGTATGAAGCCCGGGTTCTGGCCTCCCAAGGGGTCAAGGAGCTGATGGTGGTTGCTCAGGATACCAGCCGCTATGGTACGGATTTCCCGGGTGGAAAGCGGCTGCTGCCGGAGCTTCTGCGGGAACTGTGCAAAATCGACGGTCTCCACTGGATTCGGATTCATTATGTATACCCGGACGAAATTGATGATGAGCTGATCGATGTCATGGCTACTGAGCCGAAAATCGTCAAGTACCTGGACATCCCCATCCAGCACTGCAACAGCAAAATTCTGAGCCTGATGAACCGTCGGGGGGACGGAGATTTCCTCCGGAAGCTCCTTCAAAAGCTTCGGGACCGGATACCGGGCCTGGTGATCCGCACCAGCCTGATTACCGGCCTGCCCGGAGAAGGGGAGGAAGAATTCCAGGAGCTGTGCGACTTCCTCCGGGAAGTGCGTATGGAGCGGGTAGGGGCCTTTGCCTTCTCCCCCGAGGAGGGAACCCCTGCCGCGGAAATGGACTATCCCGATGCAGAGGTGGCCCAGCGACGGGCGGAGATCGTGGAAATGATCCAGTCTGACATTATGGACGACTATAATGCCTCCTGGCTTGGCAAAACCGTGGAGGTGTTGGTGGACGGCTATGACGAGGAACGGGAACAGTTCTTTGGGCGTACCTATGCGGACTCCCCGGATATTGACGGAAAGGTCTGGCTTGCCAGCGACGAACCCCTCCGGGAGGGAGATTTTGTAATGATCACCATCGACGGTTGCATCGAGGGTGATCTGTGCGGCTTTGTAGTGGAGGAAGAAATATGACAACGGCTACGAAATTTACCCTGGCCCGGGTGGCGATGATTCCGATGTACTTAGTTACCATGTACTTATCCCACGGGGAGGCGGGCACCTGGATGTACGTCTCTCTGGGTATCTTCATTCTGGCAAGCCTGACGGACACCCTGGACGGCTATATTGCCCGACACTATAACCAGGTTACGGACTTCGGAAAGTTCCTGGACCCTCTGGCGGACAAGCTGCTGACCCTCGCTGCCATGTGCATGTTCTGCCAATGGAATGTGTTCCCCGCCTGGGCGCTGATGGTAGTGCTTACCCGGGAGTTTGCCGTGTCAGGCCTTCGGATGGTGGCCTCCGGAAAGGGTAACGTCATTGCCGCCGGTTGGAGCGGCAAGATCAAGACTGCCAGTACCATGGTGGGCCTGTGCGTGATGATGGCGGTGCCGGGGATTCCGGTGCTGAACTGGATTGTCATTACTGTGATTGTGGTGACTACCCTGTATTCCGGGGTGGAATACTTCGTCCAGAACTGGAAATGTCTTTGGAGCTGAGTTTATCTGAAAATTGCGCGGCGAAACAAGCCGCGCAATTTTTTTGACGGGAAAACCCTCTCTGGCAAAAATCAAAGATTTTTGCCAGCTCTCCCAAAGGGAGAGCCAAG
>CAYRDE010000087.1:0-7430 GCA_964422935.1 uncultured Oscillospiraceae bacterium
GTCGCCGTAGTTTTCCCGAACCCAGCGGATGGTCTTTTCCTGCCAGCAGGTATAGCCCTCAGAGGAATCGATGACCAGCACGTCCGCACCGGCCTTTAACAGGGCGGGAATCCGGGTGGCATAGTCCCGGGTATTGACGCCTGCGCCTACCAAATACCGCTTCTTTTCATCCAGCAGCTCCAGGGGGTTTTCCTTATGGGAGGCGTAGTCCTTCCGGAAGACAAAGTACATCAGATGGTCCTCGTCATCCACAATGGGCAGGGAGTTGAGCTTATGCTCCCAGATGATGTCGTTGGCTTCCTTCAATGTGGTTTCCTTGGGGGCGGTAATGAGCCGTTCCCGGGGGGTCATAAAGTCCGCTACCTTGTCCGTAGGCTCCATACGGGAAACACGGTAGTCACGGCTGGTGACCAGACCCAGCAGTTTTCCGTTGGCGGTGCCGTCCTCGGTGATTGCCACGGTGGAGAAACCGTTTCTGGCTTTCAGGGCCAGTACATCCGCCAAGGTGGCGTCAGGGGTCAGATTGGAGGCGGAGGTGACAAAGCCTGCCTTATAGCCCTTGACCTTTGCTACCATGGCAGCCTGGCTTTCAATGGTCTGAGAGCCGAAGATGAAGCTGATGCCACCCTCTTTTGCCAGAGCGATTGCCAGAGTATCGTTGGAGACGGACTGCATGACCGCGGAGGTCAGAGGCACATTCAGGGAGATGGCAGGCTCTTCAAAGCCCTTCCGGTACTTGACAAGGGGCGTTCTCAGGCTGACACGGTCGGGGATGCAGTCTTCTGAGGTATAGCCGGGGATCAGAAGATACTCGCTGAAGGTGTGACTGGGTTCCGGGTAATAGTACGCCATTTGTGGTTCCTCCTGTTATATATCATTATTTTTTCTTAAACAAGGGTAATTACAGGGTCTTTCCGTCCCCCGCGTCCAAAACCTCGTGGATTTCCTTGCCCTCGCTGCTCAGGTTCTTGAAGTTGCCAAGAATCTCGCTGACCGGGTCCACGATTGCAAAGGTGTGGGGGTATTTTTTTACAATGGCAGCCACCGCCGCCACCTGGGTCTTATTCACCACACACAGCAGCACACTGACCTCCTTGCCGGAATACATGCCCTTTGCGGGGATCAGGGTTGCGGAGTGGTGAAGCTTATTGATCAGTTCCTTTGAGATTTCCTCCGGATAATCCGTAATGATTTCAAAAGAAATGGCCTCTCTGCCGGACTTCATCAGCCGGTCGCCTACGGTAGTGGACATAAAGGTATAGAGAATACACAGAATCACCGGCTCCATCTGGTAACCATACACAAAGTAACTGGCAACGGCAATACAGCAGTTGATGGTAAAGCTCAGTCCGAAGAAAGGCTTATTGGGTTGGCGCTTGTGAATGATGGCGGATATAAAGTCAATACCGCCGGTATAGGAACTGGCCTTAATGAGCATGGAATAGGAATAGCCCATAATAATACCTGCCACCAACGGTCCCAGAATCTTACTGGTACCGGTTTCCGTGACATAAGCGAAAGCAGAAAGATCTACATGATCCAGTAGCAGCAGTCCCAGGGAGAAGACAACGACATATACCATGCTGCGAAGGGCCATGGGCTTGCTGACCTCAATGTAACACCAGATCGCAAGGGGAATGTTGATCAGCAGACTCAAATATCCCACGCTGATGCCGGTAACGTACTGGATCATGGTACAAATACCATTGATACCGGAAGGCGCGAATTGATTGGGAAAAACAAACAGCTGATAGTTCACCGCGCTCAAAAGAGCCACAAACCCAATAAAGGCGTAAGTCCATACCTTTTTTGCGATACGCATACTCTGACTCCCTGTCTGAAATTCATTCCGGGATAGAAATCTATCCATCTTAACTGTAGATTCTAGCATAGGTTTTTCCGGGGGTCAAGGCACAAAGTGACGAATTTTATTCCGGAAAAGAAGCGGTTTGTAGGGGTCTTTCCCAAGTGTCCACGTCATGGCAATCTTTGTCCGCCGGAAGTGGGAAGAATCTTTGTTTTTTCGGAGAGATACTCCGGAAATTATTTTATTTTCACCAAAAAGTCCTTGTGTTTTCTAGTGAAATGTGATAAAATTTAGGGTGAGAAGGTTTGCCCAAAATTATCGTTTTTTCTTTCATTTGGGCTTTGTATAGAAAAAGGAAAGGAGCCCCTTTATGTACTCTTCCGCCTACGTTTGGGCCAAGGTTTTATCCTACATTGAGGATCGGCTGGACGCCGTAACCGTCTCCGCCTGGTTTGATGACGCCGAGGTGATTGAGCTGAACGAAACCAATCTGATTCTCTATTCTCCCTCGGACTTCCGCCGGGAAATTATCCGCAAGCGCTGCACCGGCTATATTCAGGACGCGTTAAAGGAGATTTTCAATTCAGACGCCAAGCTTCTGGTCTTCGGTGACAAGGAAATGGAGGCAAGAAAGGCCAAGGGCCGTCCCGTATCCTCCATGGACTTTAATCCTCAGTTCACCTTTGACAACTTCATTGTGGGTCCCTCCAATCAGTTTGCCCACTCCGCCGCCACCTTTGTCTCCAAAAACCCGGGCCAGAACTATAATCCCCTGTTTCTCTACGGCCCTCCCGGCGTAGGCAAAACCCATCTGCTCTATGCCATTGCCAACGGCATCCGCAAGGACAATCCTGACGCCAACATCGTCTACATCAAAGGCGACCAGTTCACAAATGAGCTGATCGACGCCATCAAAAACGGCAAGAATATTGAGTTTCGTTCCAAATACCGGGAAGCGGACCTGTTTCTGGTGGATGATATCCAGTTCATTGCCGGCAAGGAATCCACCCAGGAGGAGTTCTTCCATACCTTTAACAAGCTCTATGAAGAGCATAAACAGATCGTCCTCACCAGCGACCGGAAGCCTGACGATATGCTGACCCTGGAGGAACGGCTTCGCAGCCGGTTTCTTTGGGGCATCACCACAGAAATCAATCCTCCCAACTATGAGACCCGTATGGCGATTCTCAAAAACAAGGCAAATCAGTTGGGGCTGAACCTCAGCGACGACGTATGCAATTACATTGCCACCAACATTACCACCAATGTCCGGCAGCTGGAGGGGACCGTGAAAAAGATTCTGGCCTACCGGGATCTGAACAATATGCCCCTGGATCTCCCCCACATCTCCGCCGCCATCAGCGATATGTTCAAAAGCGAGGGCAATGCCCTGCCGACGCCTGCTCTCATCATTACCCAGGTTTGCAAGTTCTATAACGTGGAGGAAAATGTTCTCCGGGGCACCCAGAAAAATAAGGGGGTGGCGGAACCCCGGCAGGTTGCCATGTATCTCATCCGGAAGCTGACCAACCTGAGCCTTCCCGACATTGGCAAGGAATTCGGGCGGGATCATACCACCGTTCTCTACGCCATCCGTAAGGTGGAGGTAGCCATCAAAAACGGGGACCAAAATATGCAGAACAACATTCGGGACATTACCTCCAATATTAACTCCAGTCTCTAAGCGCTTCTTCTTTTTTCTCAAAATTTCTCCACAGCTTCTGTGGAATGTGGAAAGAATTTCTGTGGAGAATCCTGTCAAAATTCGTTCTCCACAAAGCCTGTGGAAAAACGGTAGCTTCTTCACACTGAGCTGTGGATAAAAAAAGGTTGATACTCCAGACAAAATTCCACTTTTCCACATAAATTTCTTCTACGACTATTACGACTGCCTTTTACTTATGATAAAAAGATATTTATAAAATCCGAATACAAGAAAGGACTGACGATATGCGTTTTACCTGTGAAAAAAATATGCTGGTTACGGGACTGAATATCGCAAGCCGGACCGTTTCCCAGAAAAGCAGCATCTCCGTTCTGGAAGGTATCCTCTGCAAGGCTGGCTTAGGCATCAGCCTCACCGGCTATAATATGGAAACCGCCATTACCTATGAAATCAGCGCCGAGGTATCCGACCCCGGGGAATGCATCCTGCCGGCAAAGCTCTTCGGCGATATTATCCGTCGTCTGCCGGAAGGGCCTGTCACCGTGGTAGTGGACGACAGCTTTAAGGTTTCCATCCGCTCAGGCTACGCTTCTTTCACCATTTCTGCCGAAGCCTCCGAGGACTATCCGGAGCTGCCAGACGTAAATGACGGCAGACCTGTCAAGCTTCCCCAGAACAAGCTGAAAGAGCTGATCAACGGCACCATCTTTGCCGTTTCGGAAAACCAGGGCCGTCCCATTCATACCGGCGTCAAGTTTGAAGTAACGGACGCTTCCATTACCACCATTGCCGTGGATGGCTTCCGTCTGGCAAGACGGACCTTCCACCCCCAGGAGGGCACCGGTCGGGAGATGAACTTTGTGGTTCCCTCCGGAAGCCTGAAGGAGGTAGAGAAGATTCTCGCCGATTCCGAGGATGAGGCTTCCTTCACCCTGGGCAGAAAACACATTCTCTTCCAGGTGGGCAAGGCCACTCTGGTTTGCCGCCTGCTGGAGGGTGAATTCCTGGATTGGCGGCGGGTGGTGCCTGCCAACTGTCCCATTCGGTTAGTGGCCCATGTGTCCGACCTGGCTTCCTCTGTGGAACGGGTAGGCCTGATTGTCTCCGAAAAGTATAAAAGCCCTGTCCGCTGTATCTTTGGCAACCAGGAAGTGCAGATGAAGACCAACACCACCATCGGTGTGGCAGAGGATCGGTGTAGCTTTGCCGGTGACGGCAAGGAGCTGGAAATCGGCTTCAATGTCCGCTATCTGTCAGAGGCATTGAAGGCTGTTCCCAGCGAGGAAGTAACCCTGGAGCTGACCAACGGGTTGAGTCCCATTGTTCTGACTCCGGCGGATGAGAAGCAGGATTTCGCCTATATGGTTCTGCCTGTGCGGATCAAGGGCTGACAGGAGGGAAACCCATGAAGGTTGTGGTTAAAAAGAAGGAGCTGGTTACGCCCCTGTTTATCACCACGGAATTTATTAAGCTCCAGGACGCCATGAAGTATGCCAATGTGGTATTTTCCGGCGGAGAGGCCAAGCAGATCATTCAAAGCGGAGAGGTTTTGGTAAACGGAGAAACGTGCGATATGCGGGGGAAAAAGCTCCGGGATGGAGACACCTTCACCTTTTCCGGGCAGACCTTCCGCATTGAAAGCAAAGCATGAATTTACAAACCCTTTCTCTTCATTCCTTCCGCAATTACAGGGAGGAAACCCTGAAATTTGATCCGGGGGTCAATCTGATTGTGGGTGACAACGCCCAGGGAAAGACCAATTTGCTGGAGGCCATTTATTATCTGGGCTGCGGCAAAAGCTTTCGAGCCATGTCCACCAGGGAAATGATTGCCTTTGGGGCGGATTTTGCGGAAATCCAGGGACAGATGTTTTCCCAGGAGCGGCAGCAGAGTCTGCGGTTTCTGCTCTTTTCTGCTTCCCGTCCCAGGCAGATGTTCCGAAATGGGGCGCGAAAGCGCTCCCTGGAGGAGATTGCCGGGGTGCTTCCCTCGGTTCTCTTCTGCCCGGAGGATCTGATGATTCTGAAAACCGGAGCCGCTCAGCGCCGCCGGTTCGGAGATTCCGTATTATGTCAACTCAGACCCAATTATGACGGCGCCCTTACGGAGTATCACCGGATTCTGGATCAGAAAAGCCGGATTTTAAAGGATCACTTCGAAAATCTTGCTTTGCTGGAGATTTTACCGGAATTCAATCTCCGTCTGTGCCAGGTGGGAGCCCTGCTCATCTCCTATCGGGCCAGGTTTTATGAAGGTCTTCAAAGAGAGGCAGCCCGGTTTCACCACCAGTTTTCCGGTGGTAACGAGGAATTCTCTCTGGAATATAAAACCGTATCTACGGTGAAGGACCCCTTTGCCTCCGTCCCGACGCTGACGGAGAATCTGATGGAGCATTTGGAGCGTCACCAGAGGGCGGAAATGGAAACTGCCCAATGTCTCACCGGTCCCCACAAAGATGACTTTACCATCCGCCTTTCCGGTATCGACCTGAAAACCTACGGCTCTCAGGGACAGACCCGCACCGCCGCCATCAGCTTAAAGCTTGCGCAGCGGGAGCTGATGAGCCGGGAATGGGGAGAACAGCCGGTACTGCTGCTGGACGATGTTCTTTCGGAACTGGACCCGGGACGGCAGGACTTTGTACTGAATCAGATTCAGGAGGGGCAGGTGTTTATCACCTGCTGCGAGCCGGGAAGACTGACAAAGCTTGGAAAGACCATGGAGATTTCAAATGGAAGTGTGAAGAAGCTATAAAATATACTTACCTTTATAAGTAGTAATATGTCTGAAGAAACGAAAGTAACAGAGGAATACGGCGGATCTCAGATCCAGGTATTGGAAGGACTGGAAGCGGTTCGGAAGCGTCCCGGTATGTATATCGGTTCCACTTCCTCCTCCGGCCTCCATCATCTGGTCTATGAGATTGTGGACAACGCCATTGACGAGGCCCTGGCTGGGTACTGTAAGCACATCACCGTGACCATCAACCCGGGCAACTCCATCACTGTCACCGACGACGGTCGTGGTATCCCCGTGGATATCCAGCCCCAGACGGGACGGCCTGCCCTGGAAGTGGTGTATACCGTTTTGCACGCCGGCGGTAAATTCGGCGGCGGAGGCTATAAGGTCTCCGGCGGTCTTCACGGTGTGGGCGCCTCCGTTGTCAATGCCCTCAGTGAATGGCTGCGGGTGCGGGTCCATAAGAATGGCAGCATCTATGAAATGCGCTTCTCCCGGGGTCATATCACCCAGGAGATGACCATTGTAGGGAAAACCGAAAAAACCGGCACGGAGGTCACCTTCCAGCCGGACCCCGAGATGTTCGAGACGTTAGTCTACGATTATGAGATTCTTCACGAGCGGATGCGGGAGGAGGCCTTCCTGAACGCAGGCCTTTCCATCACCATTACCGACGACCGGGATGACGAAAAGCAGGTAAGCGATACCATGTGCTATGAGGGCGGTATCCGGGAATTCGCGGTTTGGTGCAACCGGAACAAGACCCCTGTTCATCAGGAGGTTATCTATATGTCCGGCACCAGGGGGGACGCCTCGGCGGAAATCGCCGTGCAGTATAACGACGGCTACAATGAATTTCTGATGTCCTTTGCCAACGATGTCCGCACACCGGAAGGCGGTATGCATGAAACAGGCTTTAAAACTGCGCTGACCCGTGTACTCAACGCCTATGGTGTCAAGAACGGCATCATCAAGGGAGACGATAAGGTCTCCGGCGAGGACTGCCGGGAGGGTATCACCGCCATCATTTCCGTGAAACTGACGGACGCCCAGTTTGAGGGCCAGACCAAGGCAAAGCTCGGCAACGCCTATATCCGGACCTTGGTAGATCAGATCGTCAATGACCAGCTTACCACCTATTTTGAAGAGCATCCCCAGATTGCCAAGGCCATTCTGGACAAGGCCATGATGGCAAACCGGGCCAGAGAAGCGGCCCGG
>CAYRDE010000088.1:0-7373 GCA_964422935.1 uncultured Oscillospiraceae bacterium
GGTTCTAGTGTTCACTGCGGACGTGCGGGTTCAAGTCCCGCCTCGCCCACCAAATAATCGACCAGCATCATGGGTGCTGGTCGATTTTTAATGCATACTTTCCATCTTTCAGGATATCCTTTTCCAATTCTTTCTGGTCCGAATGTTTTCCGGAGGTTTGTATGAAGCGAAACTGGATAGCCTCTCTGCCCTGGGAGGCGGCTCCCTCCATATTTTCTCTGGCATGGCCCACCATGCTGGAGCAGCTGACCCAGACGGCGGTGCAGTATATTGACACCGCCATGGTCGGCACCCTGGGCACCCAGGCCACAGCGGCTGTGGGCGCGACCAGTACCGTCAACTGGTTGGTAGGAAGTACTATTTCCGCTGTGGGTGTGGGCTTTCTGTCCTATGTATCCCGGGCCTGTGGGGCGGGGGACTACCAGCGGGCGAAGAAAGCGGCCTCCCAGGTTGTTTTGGCGGTGCTGATTCTGGGAACGGTTTTTACGGTACTGACGTTGAGTCTCAGTGGCATGGTTCCCAAATGGATGCAGGTGGCTCCTGCCATTCAGGAAGTCTCCGCGCAATACTTTTTCATTCTCTACACGCCTATGCTGGCAAGAACCGCAATCATCCTTTTTGGTACCTTGCTTCGTTCGGTGGGAGACACGAAAACCCCTATGCGGGTGGGGATACTGATCAATGCGGTAAACGTGGTGCTGAACTTCCTGCTGATCTATCCAACCCGGCAGATCTGGGGGATTGCGGTATACGGTGCGGGAATGGGTGTTCTTGGCGCTGCCGCCGCCAGCGCGGTTTCCTTTGTGGTGGGCGGTATCTGCATTACCGTCGTACTGTGGAAGCACGAATTGGTTTCCCCCCGGGGGCAATCCCTTCGACCGGATTGGAGTGTTCTGCGGCCCTGTCTGCGGGTGGCACTGCCAAATGGGCTTCAGCGGTTCGGCACATCCCTGGGATATGTGGCCTTTGCGTCCATGATTAACTCCCTGGGAGATGTCTCCACTGCCGCCCATACCATCGCAAACACGGTGGAATCCGCATTTTATATTCCCGGGTACGGAATGCAGGCGGCAGCCGCAACACTGGCAGGGAATGCCCTGGGAGCGGAGGATAACCGTCGGGTTCAGGATCTGGCGAAAATGATTATCTTCATGGAAGTCAGTCTGATGATTCTTTCGGGGGCTTTGCTTTTTATCTTCGCGCCTAATATCATGTCCCTGTTCTCCAGAGACTCCCAGGTTATTATGTTGGGTGCAACGGTGCTGCGGATGGTAGCACTGTCGGAGCCCTTCTATGGGGTATCTATTATTATTGAGGGAATGATGCAGGGAATGGGCAATACCTTGCAGCCCTTTGTTTTCAGCATAAGCGGCATGTGGGGAATCCGTATTATAGGCTCGTTTATCTGTACGCAGATTTTGAGCCTGGGATTGGTTTCTGCCTGGGGCTGTATGATTGCCCATAATATCGTGGTTTTTATTCTGTTTTTGACCTGCTATTTAACAGGGAAGTGGAATCCCATGGACGAGCGAAGCAGAATCCGGAGAAAAGCCTGATTTTTTCTGAAAAAATACTTGATTTTTCCATAACCCTGTGCTAAAATAAATCGGTCTGAAATCAAGGTGAGTCCTCTGCGGCAAAATAAGCGCGCATGAACGCCTAATATTTAAGGAGGACAAGAAAATGGATTTAGTAAAGGCTCTGAACAGCCAGTACATGAAGGAAGAGCTGCCCGAAGCTCGGGTTGGCGACACCGTTCGTGTGCATGTGCGCATCAAGGAAGGCGCTCGTGAGCGTATTCAGGTGTTCGAAGGCACCGTCATTGCCCGGAAGCATGGCGGCATCGGCGAGACCATCACCGTTCGTCGGATTTCTTACGGCGTTGGCTGTGAGAAGGTCTTCCCTCTGCATTCTCCCAACGTTGCCATGATTGAGACTGTCCGTAAGGGCAAGGTTCGTCGGGCAAAGCTGTACTACCTGCGGGATCGCTACGGCAAGGCAGCCAAGGTCAAGGAGAAGGTTTAATCCTGTATTCCATAAAAAGAGAGGGCGCGGCCCTCTCTTTTTATTTCTTCCGGGGCAGATTTCACACTTTGTTATAGAAAAAAAGAGTTTCCTGTGCTATACTGATTGGAAAGACATTCCTGGCCTGCCAGAGTTTGTGATGGGAAGGCTGTTTTTAAGGAGGTGCGCATGTGGCGTTAATCAAGAAAAGGAAAAAGGAAGGCGAGACGGAGACGCTGGATTGGAAGAAAAATCTGGTACTGTATCTCCACGACCTGATCTATATGATGATCGCTATCTTGCTGGTGTTTATCCTGCTGTTTCGGGTAATTGTGGTGTCTGGCGACTCCATGTATTCCACACTTTGGGATGGAGATTATTTGCTGCTTCTAAGCAACCTGTTCTACCATGAGCCAAAGCAGGGAGACATTGTGGTTATCAGCAAAAAAACATTTGAAGATGGGACGCCTATCGTAAAACGGGTCATCGCTACCGAAGGACAGACGGTGGATATTGACTTTCGAAACGGCGTGGTATATGTAGACGATGTGCCCTTGACAGAAGATTACATCAACGCTCCCACCCTGGAGTCGGAAGGAACCAGCTTTCCGTTGACAGTGGAGGAAAACTGCATCTTTGTTTTAGGGGACAACCGGGGCGTGTCCAAGGATAGTCGGAGTTGGGAGATCGGGCAGATCGATAAGCGGGAGGTGCTGGGAAAGGCCCTTTTCCGCTTCTTTCCGGGAACCAACCATGGTATCCAGGCAAGAGACTATAAAAGGATCGGAGCAGTGAAATGAGCGGACAGGAGAGAATGAACATTCAATGGTACCCCGGTCATATGACCAAGACCCGCCGCCAAATCGAAGCGGATTTAAAGCAGGTGGATGCCGTCTGTGAGATCGTGGATGCCCGAATCCCCATGTCCAGCCGGAACCCGGATATTGACGGGCTCTGCGGCACAAAACCCCGGATTCTGGTTCTGAACCGAATGGATTTGGCGGACCCAGCCGCGACAAAAAAATGGGAAGCCTTCTTTCGGAAACAGGGCATGGCGGTCATCGCCACTGACTGCAAAACCCGGAAGGGCATTGGTGACTTTACGCCGGCTGTCCGGACTGCCTGTGCGGAAAAGCTGGAGCGGGACGCGAAGCGGGGAATGAACCGGCCCCTGCGGGTTATGGTGGTGGGCATTCCCAACGTGGGGAAATCCACCCTGATTAATGGAATTTCCGGGCGAAAGGGCGCAAAGGCAGAGAATCGCCCCGGCGTGACCCGGGGTAAGCAATGGGTCAGCGTAGATAGCGGTCTGCTGCTTCTGGATACGCCCGGTATTCTCTGGCCTAAGTTTGAAGATCCTGAGGTGGGCATGATGCTGGCCTATACCGGAGCGGTGAAGGAAGATGTCCTGGATGTGGAAGAGCTGAGCTGCCATTTGATGGAGCTGTTGCAGAAATACTATCCTCAGGTTTTACTGGAGCGCTACAAGGTAGAAGCCCCGGCGGGAACACCCGGCTGGGAGCTGATGGAATTGGCGGGCAGAAAGCGGGGGTATCTGATATCCGGCGGGGAAGTGAATACCGAGCGAATGGCGAAAGTCCTGCTGGATGAATTCCGCAGTGGAAAATTGGGTAAATTTACCTTAGAAATGCCGGAGGACCAGATATGAGCGAGATTACCATGTGGGAAATTGAGGACAGCTTTTATGCTGACGGGCTGAAAACCATCTGCGGCGTGGATGAAGCGGGCCGTGGTCCCCTGGCTGGGCCGGTTTGTGCCGCCGCCGTGATTTTACCGCCCCATCTGCAAATTCCGGGTCTGACGGACAGCAAAAAAATGACGGACAAGAAGCGCCGGGAGCTGTTCCCTGTCATTCAGGAGAAGGCCATTGCCTATGGCATTGGTTTTGCCTCGGAGCAGGAGATCGATGAAATCAACATTTTACAGGCAACCTTTCTTGCTATGGAACGGGCGCTGGGCGCTCTTTCTGTAAAGCCGGAATTGGTTCTCATTGACGGCAACCGGGAGAAGGATTTTGGCCTTCTGGTGAAGACGGTGGTAAAAGGGGACAGTTTGAGCGCCAATATAGCCGCCGCCTCAATTTTGGCAAAGGTATCCCGGGATGATTTCATGCTGAAAATGGAGGAAACCTATCCCGGTTATGGCTTTGCCATTCATAAGGGATACGGAACCAAAGCCCACTATGAAGCCCTGCGGGCGTATGGCCCCTGTCCCATTCACCGCAGAAGCTTTCTGAAAAAATTTTATGGGGAAAAATAACCTGGCAGGCGCCTGGGGAGAGGCTCTGGCGGCAGAGTACCTTCTGAAAAAGGGCTACCGCATTTGCCAGTCCGGCTATCGCTGCCGATTTGGTGAGATTGACCTGATTGCCGAAAAAGGACCGTTTCTTGTATTTGTGGAAGTAAAGCTTCGCAGATCCGCGAATTTCGCCCGGGCCATGGAATATGTGGATCGGAAAAAGCAGGAAAAGCTCCGCATTACCGCATCTGTCTATCTGGCTTTTCACGGGGCCAACAGGCAGAGCCGGTTTGATGTGATCGAAATATACGCACCGGAAGGTACAGAGACACTCCATCCCAAAATCAATCATATAGAGGACGCGTTTCAATGAATATTTCTGTTTTTGATTTTCACTGTGATACTGCCCTGAGAATGCTGGACGATGAAATGAATCCGGTTGGGGGGCTGCGGCAAAATGACGGGCATATTGACCTTGACCGTGCTTCCAGGCTGGAGGGATATGCCCAGTGCTTTGCCTGTTTTACAACTCCTTTGATGGAACGAAAGGGGATTTCTCCTGAGACTGCCTTTCAGCAGGAGCTGGGACATCTCCGGCAGGAGGTCGAAAAGAACCGGGACCTGATCACCTTTGCAAAGTCTCCCCGGGAGATTCTGGGAAACCGGGAGAAGGGAGTCATGTCCGCTATTCTGACTCTGGAGGGGACCGCTGGAATCGGCTACGATCCCGAGAGACTCCCGGAGCTTTGGAACATGGGGTTCCGGATTACCAGCTTAGGTTGGAACGAGCAAAATCCGCTTACCGGCTCCCATATCACCGGCGGCGGCCTGACAGACCGGGGCAGAGCCTATGTCAAGCAGGCACAGGCGCTGGGAATGCTGATCGATGTAAGCCATATCAGCGACGAGGGCTTCTGGGATATCATAAACATCACCCAGGGGCCGGTGATTGCTACCCATTCCAACAGCCGCAAGGTTTGGAACAACAGCCGGAACCTGACGGACGATATGTTCCGGGCCATTGTGGAAACCGGGGGTGTGGCAGGCTACAACGCATGTGATGAATTCACCGGAGAAAAGCCGACGCTGGATACCATTTGTGACCATATTTTCCATTTCCTGGAGCTGGACCCCAGTGGAGAGCACATCGCTTTGGGTGGAGATTTGGATGGAATTACAGGTATGCCAGAGGGGTTCCGGGGTGTGGAAAGCTGGCCTGCGCTTGCGGATCATCTGATCCTGCGAGGTCTTGGGAAGGAATTGCTACATAACCTTTATTGGAACAATGCCATTGGAGTGATGGAACGTGCTTTATATAACCACCCGGAATCCAAATGATGTTTATACAGCCCATCGTGCCCTGTATGAAAACCGCGGGAGGGACGGCGGCCTTTTCCTGCCCTTTCGGGCACCGGAATTTACCGAAGAGGAGCTGGATGTCCTGCTTCGCAGTCCCTTCCACAAATGCGTTGCAGAGGTACTGAACCGCCTGTTTCCTGTGAAGCTGACAGAAGTGGACCTGGAATTCGCCATTGGCAGACGGTCGGTGCAGTTAAAAAACCTGGGGCGGCGTGCCATTATGGCGGAGGTCTGGCATAATCCTGAGGGGGATTACGCCTACCTGGAAGATAGCCTGACAAAGCTGATGCAGGGAGAAAATCCGACTGCCGGTAACTGGGTTCGGATCGCCATTCGGATTGCATTGTGGTTCGGACTGTTTGCCCAGCTGCGGCAGGCAGGATTTTCAGAGGAAATGGATGTCAGTGTGGTTTCCGGCAACTTTGCCGCGCCTATAAGCGCATGGTATGCAAAGGCGTGGGGACTGCCCATCGGAAAGATCGTCTGCTGCTGCAATGAAAACAGCTCCCTTTGGGATCTGTTCCGCTATGGGCAGATGCGCACCGATATCGTCAGCATCTCCACGGCGACGCCCAAGGCGGATATTACACTGCCCACGGATCTGGAGCGGCTGATTTATGCCTACGGCGGCGTTGCAGAAACCGAGCGGTATTTGCGGGTCGTTTGTCAGGGAAGGCCCTATCATGCATCAGAAGGGCTGCTGGAGCAGCTGCGCCGGGATCTGCACGTCAGTGTGATCAGCGATCAGCGTATGAAGAACACCATCCCCAGCGTTTACCGAACCCATGCTCACCTTCTCTCTCCTTATGGGGCATTGGCCTATGCGGGTCTTCTGGACTATCGCACCATGGCAGAGGTACCCAGATATGGATTGGTGTTGGAGGAGAGAAGCCCTCTGGAGGATGGAGACACTGTAGCGCAAGCGCTGGACGTGGACCCGAAGACAGTCGGGGACTATTTATAAAAAGCATGTTGAAACCTTTCTAAAGGTGAAAGCTGTCTGGAAATGAGGTGAGTTATGGCACTATATGCCATCGGAGACCTGCACCTGTGCCTGGGAACACCGAAGCCAATGGATATTTTTGGCGGAGCATGGGTGGGGTACATGGAGAAACTGAAAAGAGGCATGTCCGTGATCGGACCGGAGGATACCACGGTTTTACTGGGGGATCTGAGCTGGGCGCTGGATCTGAGCGGTGCTGCTGCGGACTTTGCCTGGATCAATCAGATCCCGGGGAAAAAGATTCTCCTGAAGGGAAATCACGATTATTGGTGGAGCACCGCAGCCAAATTCGAAAAATTCTGCAAAGAACAGAGATTCGAGAATTTATGGCTGCTCAATAATAACTTTTATGAGTTTGGCGACTTTGCCATCTGTGGCACCAGAGGCTGGTTTTTTGAGGAGGATCGTTCCGGCGTCCATGATGAAAAGGTTTTTAAGCGGGAGCTGATTCGTCTGGAAGCATCCTTAAAGGCGGCAGGGGAGCGGCAGAAAATCGTCTTCCTTCACTACCCACCCCGGTATCAGGGCTATGCCTGCCAGGAAATTCTGGCGCTGCTGAAAGACTATGAGGTTCGCCGCTGTTTTTACGGTCATCTTCATGGCGGAAGCCATAAGCTTGCCATGGAGGGGCTCTGGGATGGGGTGGAATTTCGCCTCGTCTCGGCGGATTATTTGGATTTCAGACCCTACTGTGTAATTTCATAAAAGAATTTTCAAGAAAAGTATGGACAAACGGAACTTATTTTGA
>CAYRDE010000089.1:0-4510 GCA_964422935.1 uncultured Oscillospiraceae bacterium
CGGCAAAACATGATCCAATTTTATTCGCCGCTGCGGCGGCGAACTCTGCGAGGCACTTTATTGATACGCTGAAGAGGCTGCCCGTTTGGGCAGCCTCCTGCTTTTTATACGGTCCCGGGATTTTTCGGGGCCGTTACTTTTACGCATGGATATCCTTTTTTGTGTATTTTATGTAGCCGATCAGAATTCCAAGGAGGGCAAAGACCATGCCCAGGGCAATCTTCCCGGTGTCCAGGCACTGCTCCGTCAC
The DNA here is from genome assembly GCA_964422935.1 of uncultured Oscillospiraceae bacterium. GTDB lineage: Bacteria > Bacillota > Clostridia > Oscillospirales > Oscillospiraceae > Faecousia. Next base: position 251 of record CAYRDE010000089.1, read on the forward strand.
AATGTCCGCCGCCTCGGCATAGCCAAAGGGGGTCAAGTATTTCAGCCATTGCAGATCCTCGGAAAGATTGGCAAGAAGATTCATAAAATAAAAGATGGTAGCAAGTCCCAGCCCCACACCTGCGCTGCCCCGGCGAAGGAAGGCGGAGATACCGAAGCAGATCCCAATCAGCTCTCCCTGAACCAGGAGGAACGCCAGATGAATCAGGCAAAGCGACCTCCAGGGAATGGCCTCTTCAATGAAAACAATGGAGCCCAGGCAGACCAGAAACACCAGGCCGTTCAGCAAAAGCACCTGAAGCACCAGAGCTATCAGCTTTTCTGTCAGAACCCGGCTCCGGCGGATGGGATGGGTCAGGAGAAACTCGGCGGTGTGGTCCCGCTCCTCCTTGCTCAGAATCCCCGCCCCCAGCATGGCGGCAAAGAAGCCGCCACCCAGACCCAGGACATTGCCGCATTCCACACCGTAGAAGCCGATGAAGGTGCCGAAGTTCAGCCGGTCCATCCCGAAGGCGGCGGTGAAGGCGCCCATGGAGGCAAAGGCCTCCGACATTTCCTCCGCCTGAACCTGCATCTGGGGAAACAGGAGAATACAGACCGCCATGAAAAAGCCGATGGCGCCGGTCCAAATGGCAAGGTTTCCCCGCCCCTGCCGCAGCTCATGTCGAATGATCGTCATTTTCCCTGGCCTCCTTCCCCATAGTAGTGCAGGAATACCTCCTCCAGGTCCGGTTCGGAGATGGTAAGATCCTGAATATTCCCTTCCGAAAGCCGGGTCAGCAGAGGCTTCATGCTGCCGCTGTAGAGGAAGCTGACGCTGTCCTCCCCACGGGTAAGATCCCGGATGCCCGGGAGGTTCCCTTCGTCGAAGCGGCCCCGGAGGGAGACCCGACGGGCGTCGGTTCGGGAGAGATTCTCCACGCTGTCACAGGCGATGATCCGGCCCTCCCGGAGAATTGCCGCTCGGGAGCAGTTGCGCTGGACTTCGGAGAGAATATGGGTGGAGAGAAAGACCGTGGTCCCCTGCCGGTTCCGCTCCTTTAACACTTCAAAAAACTCCCGCTGAATCAGCGGGTCCAATCCGCTGGTGGGTTCGTCCAGGATCAGAAGCTCCGGGTCGTGCTGCAGGGCGCAGACAATGCCCAGCTTTTTCCGATTGCCGAAGGATAGCTCCTCCACCTGCCGGGTATCGTCCAGACGAAGCCGTTCGCAGAGAGCCCTAGCCTCCCGGGCGCAGTTACGGCCCCGCAGATCGGCGGAGAGCTTGAGAACCTCCCGCACCTTCATGCCGGAATAAAATACCGCCTCTGAGGGGAGATACCCCGTCCACCGTGCAATGGCCTCCCGGTCCCTGGCTGTGGAAAAGCCCAGAACCCGGGCAGAACCGGAGGTAGGGGAAATGAGGCCCAGCAGAGTGCGGATGGTGGTGGACTTTCCCGCTCCATTGGGGCCGATAAAGCCGAAAAAGTCCCCCTGGGCAACTCTCAGGTTCAGATTGGTAATCCCACGGAATTTTCCATAGGTTTTCGTCAGATTCACTGTGCGAATGGCGTCCATATCATTCCTCCTCTGTCTCGGGCCTGCGCTGATAGATGGATTTCCAAAACGCTACCATCCGGTAGAAGGTTTCTTCCATGGCCTGCATGTCTACATTTCCCTGCTGTACCAGCTCCCAGATGTATCCCTCCGATGCCCAGTACATATCCTGATACATCATCCGGATATCCAGGCCCGGAAGGAACTGGGAGGGGTCCAGATTGATCAGGGTGCTGTCTGCCTTGAAGTTAAAGTGCTTGTGGTAGCTTTCCTGAACGGCGGCGCAGACCTCCGGGTCCTTTTCATAAAAGGCCCGAAGGGTGAACAGGGCCATATGGGGACATCGCCGAATGATGGATACCTTGGCCTGAACGCCCCGAAGCATACTTTCAAACAGGTCCTCTCCGCCATAGCAGTTGAATTGCTCCATGGCTTCTATGGTGACCCGGGCACAATTTTCCCAGAGGTACAGGTACAGCTCTTTCTTATTGTGGAAGTAATGGAACAGAAGGCTCTTACTGATACCGGCCTCAGCGGCGATTTCGCCCATGGGGCTTTTCTGATAGCTGTTCTGGGAAAAGACCCGGTAGCCGGCGTTTAAAATGGTCTGTCTCTTTTCTTCCGGCAGATCAAAAAACTTGTTGTTCATGGTGCTTCCTCCGTTTCCTGGGGGGCTTAGGGAAACTCTGAATAAATCGTCTGCGGCTGAGTAGCGGATCTTTTGCCCCATCCGCGCAGCTCTAAAACCGGGAAATACATCCAGTATTCCCCCGGTTTCAGAACGTTCGGCTGTGCCAAAATCTCTCGCTATCATCTCTTGCCGATTTAATCAGAGCTTCCTTAGTTTCCATTATACACCATTGACCGTTTTTGAGAAGACCCCATTTTGGTAAAAAACAGGGCTTTTTTCTTGACAATGGGGGATGAATGTAGTATACTTAATTCGGTAAACGAGTATCGATTTAAAAAGACCGAATTGGACACGGATTCTGCCCAGGCGGCGGAAGCAAACCGCTCCGCCGTTTTCCGGTGGAGCGGTTTGCTTGTTTCAGCCTGTCTGCAAGAAAGGAGCGCATGGCATTTTAAGGTCGTGCAACAAACACCATGAACACGGTACAAATTCTGGAAACCATTATGCTGATCTGCTTCGGCTTTTCCTGGCCCATCAATCTGGTGAAAAGCTACAGAACCCGAAGCGCGAAGGGCATGAGCCTGCCCTTCCTGCTGCTGATCTGGTCCGGTTATGTGGCTGGGGTGACCGCGAAGCTCATTGCCCTGTTTCACCCCCGGTATCCCGACCCCTCCTGGTATCTGCTGACTATTTATATCCTTAACCTGCTGATGATGTGTGCCAACATTGCCGTTTATTTCCGCAATACCCATTTAGATAAGCTTGCAGAGAAGAGCCAGGGCCTGTATAATAGAATTCCCGGCAGCCTCCGGGCGGAAGCTGCCCTCATAAAGGAGTAATGACTATGAGTAAGATTACCGTTATCGGCGCCGGAAGCGTCGGCGCAACCATTGCCAACGACCTGATGATCCAGGGCATCGCGTCGGAGATCGTTCTGATCGATGTGAACGAGGAGAAGGCCTTTGGAGAAGCCATGGATATCTACCAGGGGGCGCCCTTCTGCTCTCCGGCGGTTGTCCACTCCGGCGACTATCCCGATGCCGCGGATTCCGACATTGTGATTATCACCTCCGGGGTTCCCAGAAAGGTGGGGCAGTCCCGGCTGGAACTGGCCCAGACCAATGTGGACATCCTCAAGGAGATTACCGGGCAGATTGTTCCCGTGGCCCCAAAGGCAAATTACGTCATCGTCTCCAATCCGGTAGATGTGCTGACCTATGTGTTCTGCAAAATCTCCGGCCTGCCGGAAAACCAGATCATGGGCTCCGGCACCATTCTGGATACCAGCCGATTGCAGTCTGAGCTGGCAAAGCGGTTCCGAATCAATCCCAAGAATGTCCATGCCCACGTCTACGGCGAGCATGGGGATTCCTCCTTTGTGCCCTGGTCCCTGGTGCATATTGCCAACAACCACATCGATTCCTACCGCTACAATTCTCCGGACCGGGACCGGATCGACTGGACCCGGGATTACCACGAGGTGGAGCAGTATGTGAAAACCTCCGGGGCCCAGGTGATCAAGGCCAAGGGGGCTACCTACTATGCCGTTGCCATGTCCGTGTGCCACATTTGCAAGTGCCTGAAAAGCTCCGCCGGTACGGCGTTGACAGTCTCCACCATGATGCACGGTGAGTACGGCATCTCCGACGTATGCCTGTCTACACTGACCCTGGTGGACGATCACGGCGTCCGGGGGAAGATTATGAACCACCTGACCGACGGAGAAGTGGATAAGCTTCGCATCAGCGCGGATAAGCTGAAAGAAATCATTGCGGGACTGAACATTTAAGGAGGAGCGATATGGAATACAGAATCGAACATGACTCCATGGGCGAGGTACAGGTGCCCGCCGATAAATACTGGGCCGCCCAGACCCAGCGCTCCCACATGAATTTCCCCATTGGCGTGGGCATCGAGACCATGCCCAGGGAGATTACCCATGCCTTCGGCATTTTGAAGAAGGCCGCCGCCATGGCAAACCACACTTTAAAGCCGGAGAAGATGACGGAGGAAAAGCTCGCTGCCATTTCGAAGGCCTGCGACGAGGTGATTTCCGGGAAACTCAACGACCACTTCCCACTGGTTGTCTGGCAG
>CAYRDE010000089.1:4520-7347 GCA_964422935.1 uncultured Oscillospiraceae bacterium
ACCCAGTCCAACATGAACGCCAACGAAGTGATTGCCAACCGGGGTAACGAGCTTGCCGGAAAGAAGCTGCTTCATCCCAACGACGACATCAACATGTCCCAGTCTTCCAACGACACCTTCCCCACAGCCATGCACATCGCCGCCGTGACCGCCATCGAGGACAAGGTGATCCCTGCCATCGATCATCTGGTGGAGACCTTCCTCTGGCTGGAGAAGGAAAACGAGGGCATCGTCAAGTCCGGCAGGACCCATCTCCAGGACGCCACCCCCATTGCTTTCTCTCAGGAAATCTCCGGCTGGCGCAGCAGCTTACAGCGGGACAAGGAAATGCTTCTGCTATCCCTGCCTGTGCTGAAAGAACTGGCTCTGGGTGGCACGGCGGTGGGCACCGGTCTGAATGCCCCCAAGGGCTTTGACGATAAAGTTGCGGAGGCGGTTTCCCAGCTTACCGGCAAGGACTTCACCACCGCCCCCAATAAGTTCCACGCCCTGACCAGCAAGGACGAACTGGTTTTCGCCCACGGCGCATTGAAGGCCCTGGCTGCTGACCTGATGAAGATTGCCAACGATGTCCGCTGGCTGGCCTCCGGTCCCCGGGACGGCCTGGGGGAGATCTTCATCCCCGAAAACGAGCCCGGTTCCTCTATCATGCCCGGCAAGGTCAATCCCACCCAGTGCGAAGCCGTCACCATGGTGGCGGTCCAGGTCATGGGCAACGATGTGGCGGTAGGCCTGGCGGCAAGTCAGGGTAACTTTGAGCTGAATGTGTATATGCCTGTGTGCATTTACAACTTCCTCCAGTCTGCCCGCCTTCTGGCGGAGGCGATGGAGTCCTTTAACGCAAACTGCGCTGTAGGCATCCGGGCGAACAAGGAGAAGATGGATCATAACCTTCACAATTCCCTCATGCTGGTCACCGCCCTGAATCCCTACATCGGCTACGAAAACGCGGCAAAAACCGCCAAAAAGGCGTACAAAGAGAACATCTCCCTGAAAGAGGCCTGCGTGGCTCTGGGCTTCCTGACCGCAGAGAAGTTCGACGAGGTTTTCCATCCGGAACAGATGGTATAAGGAGAAACACTATGACATATTCCTATTTTCCGGGCTGTACCCTGAAAACAAAAGGAAAACAATTGGATATCTGGGGCCGCAAAGCAGCGGAAGCCTTAGGCTTTACCTTAGAGGAGCTTCCCCGGTGGCAGTGCTGCGGGGCGGTGTACCCCATGGCGAAGGATGAAATCGCCACCCGACTGTCCCCTGTCCGGGCCTTGATGGCGGCGGGGGAAAAGGGGCAGGAGCTGGTGACCCTTTGCTCCGCCTGTCACCATGTGATCAAGCGGGTGAACGGGGACATGAAAAATGACGAGGTTATCCGGGATAAGGTCAGCCGCTACTTAGGCCTGGATACCCCCTATGCCGGGGAGACCACGGTGCTCCACTACCTGGAGGTCCTTCGGGACCGGGTAGGCTTTGAGAACCTCAGGAAGAAGGTGGTAAAGCCTCTCACCGGGAAGAAGATCGGCGCTTACTACGGCTGTCTGCTCCTCCGCCCCAGCAAGGAAATGGCCTTTGATGATCCGGAAAATCCCCGGATTCTGGAAGACTTCATCCGGGCCATCGGCGCGGAACCGGTGATTTACGCCCGGCGGAATGAATGCTGCGGCGGCTACTGCACCCTGGAGGACAAGTCCTTTGCCGCCAGGCAGGTGGATAAAATCATGGACAACGCCAAGGCCCAGGGAGCGGAAATGCTGATCACTGCCTGTCCTCTGTGCATGTACAATTTGCGGGAGAACGCCCGGGACGGGCTGCCTGTCCACTATTTCACCGAGCTTCTGGCAGAGGCTCTGGGGGTAAAGGAGGCGCAGGCATGATCGACACGGAAACCATCCGCCGCATCTCCGGCGTGAACGTAAGAAAGTGTATGAAGTGCGGCAAGTGTACCGCCTCCTGCCCTGCCTACGACGAGATGGAGTACCATCCCCACCAGTTTGTGGACATGGTGGAGACAGGCAGAATTGAAGAACTGATGCGCTCCAGGGGCATTTACCGGTGCCTGAGCTGCTTTGCCTGCGTGGAGCGGTGCCCCAGAAGCGTGGAGCCGGCAAAGCTCATTGAGGCCGTGCGGCTGGCGGTGATCCGGCAGCAGGGGGGCGACCACATGAAGCCCGACATGGTGCCGGGGCTGCTGGAAGAGAACCTTCCCCAGCAGGCCATCACCAGCGCCCTGAGAAAATACAGAAAGTGAGGGAAGACCCATGGCAAGAATCGGTGTATTCGTCTGCTGGTGCGGCAGTAACATTGCCGCCACGGTGGATGTCCATAAGGTGGCGGAAACCTTAGGGAAAGAGCCTGGTGTGGTTTTCTCTACCGACTACCAATACATGTGCTCCCAGGCAGGTCAGGAGCTGATCCAGGACGCCATCCGGGAGCACAGCTTAAGCGGTGTGGTGATCTGCTCCTGCTCTCCCCGGATGCATGAAAATACCTTCCGGAAAACCGTGGAAAAGGCGGGACTGAATCCCTATCTGCTGGAAATCGCCAACATTCGGGAGCAGTGCTCCTGGATTCACAAGGACAAGGATATTGCCACCGAAAAGGCGGTGATCCTGGGCCGGGCCGCCATCGCCAAGGTCCAGCTCAACGTACCCCTGACCTCCGGCACCAGCCCGGTCAAAAAACGGGCGCTGGTCATCGGCGGCGGCATTGCGGGCATTCAAACGGCCCTGGACATTGCGGAGGCCGGATTCCCGGTGGACATCGTGGAAAAGAAGCCCACCATCGGCGGCAAAATGACCCAGATCGACAAGACCTTCCCCACCCTGGA
>CAYRDE010000090.1:0-7299 GCA_964422935.1 uncultured Oscillospiraceae bacterium
TTGGGTATCACTCCGAATCAAAAGATATTCACTTGATTGCCAATGTATTCTAGCATATTACCGTTACTTTGTCAAGCACTAAATCCTGCCTGTCCCCTCACCCCTTGACTTTTTCCCGAAAAAATGGTATAGTCTTCCCAGTTGAAGGTTTGTCCGAGTGGTTTATGGGGCTGGTCTTGAAAGCTCCACTGCATTTTGAAACCTCCAAGCTGAAAAGTCGTTGCTGCTCTGCACTTTCGGAATCGTAACGCTTTCTAAGAAAATTGAATACCGCCTCAAATACGGAGGTTTGTCCGAGTGGTTTATGGAGCTGGTCTTGAAAACCAGTGATGGGGTCATACCCACCGTGAGTTCGAATCTCACAGCCTCCGCCAAAAAGTCTGCAAATCAGTAATTTTGCAGGCTTTTTCTTTTCTTATGACGCAAAATAGTTTAAAAAGCACATTTTACTAAAACTAGAAAATGATAATCACTGTGATGAATTGTAGAAAGAAAAACTGCGTCACAGTGGGTACACACCTGTACCTCGTAACCTGGCCAGGCCTGGGCACCAAACTCCAGTGCGATTTCGTGTATTTCCGCCGGGGTAATCTTCTCGCTTGGATGGAAGGACTGGGTGTATTGATAAAACTGAACGCCCTGGGGCTGACCATAGGCTTGCTTGGTAGCAGGGAACCGATTTACAAAGGGAACCAGGGCATTGCCGTAGCGCATCAGGCCACAGCCAGCTTCTGCACCATTTACATAGCTCATCTGCTCCGGGGAGATATTCAGAAGTTTGGAGAGCCGCTCCTGATCGGATTCTGCCTGATTCAGCATGACCACAAATTCCGAGTTGGACACCATGGTGCTGGCCTGCACGGAATCCAGCATATACTCCACATTCTGTGTGATGGCACAGGGTGCGGCGTTGCGTTTACGAAACTGTCGCCATGCGGAGGTGAAGAAGTTGCCGCTGTACTCATTTTCATAGGCAATGTGAAATTCATCCACAATGATATGGGTTTTCTTCCCATGGGCCCAGTTGTAGTTGACCCGGTTAATCATGGCATCGGTTATTGTCACAAATCCGGGCTGCTTCAGCTCCTCCCCCAAGTCATGGATGTCATAGGATTGAATCCGGTTCCGGGTATCCACATTGGTTTCATGGGCGAAAATGTTCAGGGAGCCGGAGGTATACAGTTCCATGGTCAGGGCCAGATCCTGCGCTTCCCGCTCCGGCTGTTCCAGCAGCTTTTCCCTCAATGTGCAAAGTGTGGGGACTTTCCTCGTCTTTTTCTGCTCCATAAGAACCAATGCCACACAGCGGTCAATGATGGACTTATGGTGCGCCCGGATGCCGTCTGGATCGATCTGCTTGAGCAGAGACATGATAAACTGAGATTTGAACGCCACCGGGCTCCCCTCTCCGTAGCCTTCCTCCATCGCCATAGCATTGAGCCAGTCAGAGCCGCCTACCGCAAAACGCATGACAGCCCCGCCCAATGCTTTCACCAGCGAGGTGTACTCCCCTTCCGGGTCCAGAATGATGATATCATCGTTGGTGGACAGGGCGATGGCAATAATCAAGAGCTTCGCAAAGAAGGACTTTCCAGAACCGGGAATACCCAGCAGCATCATGGACTGGTTCAGCAGGTTGTTCATATTACACAGAATCAGATTATGGGAAATGGCATTTTCACCGAAGTAAATGCCACCCGGCTCCTGAATCTCCTGTACCTTAAAGGGCATGAATACCGCCAAACTCTCCGTAGTCAGGGTGCGGAAGGTATCGATCTTTCTGGTTCCGATGGGCAGGGCCGTGTTCAGCCCGTCTAGCTGCTGATACCGCAGTACCGCCATCTGGCACATATGATCTGCTGCCACTTTCAGCAGGGCATCTGTATCCGCATCCAGTTCCGCCTTGGTGTCCGCCAGGTGAACAATGGTCAGAACAGATAACATCATCCGCTGGTCACGGGAGGTCAAGTCTGTCATATATTCCTTTGTCTCCCGCCGCTGCTGCTCCATATCGTAGGGGACGATAGCAGAAAAGTTATTGTTGGCATTTTGCCTGCGCTGCCAGTTGGTAATGTTGGTTTCCACACCCAGCATTTTCCGCTCCACCTCCCGAACCGCCTCATCGGTGGCAACGGGAATGATGTCAATGGACAGCATCATGCTCCGGCTCTGATCGGTCAGCTTGGTTACAAGCTGGTCGGAAATAAAAGAAGCATAGTCCTTGAGGTAAATCACTCTGGCAAATTTACCACCCAGCTTCAGGTAGTCACTGTGCCGTTCAACGGAATCGGGGCAGATGCAGTCCCGGACATCATGGCCCTTGCGCATCATATCCTGGCCGTCAAAACGGAAATACACTTCTTCCCCGCTGCGGTAGAAATCATGGAGTACCCGGAGTTTTTCCGTGGCATCCATTTCAGTGGCCCTGGCCCCCAGAGCGGCAAAACGGGCGGTCAGTTCTGCGCCTATGCGGGCAAAGTAGGCTCTGGCGTCCTCAATGCTTTTCTTGCATACCGACACCGTCACATACTTCTCTTGAATAATGCCATTACCCCCGGTAGAATGACTTCCTGCCGCTCAAGGGACATGGGAATTTTCTCAAACTGGCTGTGGCCGATAATGATAGCGTCATAATCGCCGGTGGCAATCCGAGCACAGAACTTTTTTCGGTTTCTTGTCTCAAAGTCCTTTTTGGTGGCCACCAGAATATTGGCGGAAGGATAAAGCTGGAGCCATTCCGCCGCCCACTGCTCTGTGATATGGTTTGGCACCACGATCAGGGATTTGGTACACAGGCCCAGCCGCTTACTCTCCATTGCCGCCGCAACAATCTCGTAGGTTTTCCCTGCCCCCACTTCGTGGGCCAGCAGCGTATTTCCACCGTACATGATGTGGGCAATGGCGTTGATCTGGTGCTTTCGCAGGGTTATTTCCGGGTTCATGCCGGAGAAGCGGATGTGCTGGCCGTCATATTCCCGTGGACGGATGGCATTGAAGGTCTCGTTGTAAATGCCGCAAAGTCGCTCCCGGCGGTCAATGTCCTTCCAGACCCATTCCGCAAACTTGGCCTTGATCAGCTCCTGCCTGTCCTGGGCAATGGCAGTTTCCTTCCTGTTCAGCACCCGGACTTCATTGCCATCGGCATCAATCTTCGTGTCAAAGATTCGGACGTCCTTCTGGTTCAGGGTCTGCTCAAAGATGTGATAGGCATTGATGCGCTTGGTGCCATAGGTGGTGACAGCTTTGATGTTACTGCTGTCAAAAGATTTGTTGGTCACATTCCACTCGCCGGAATGGGGGGAATACAAAACCTTTATCTTGCTTCTGGCATAGTCACTGGTGCCAAACACCTCATACAGAAACTGCTCATAAACCTCCTTTGGCACCCAGTTGACGCCAATGCGGACGCCGATCTCACCGGCGGTCAAATCTACCGGCTGCACCGCAGTCAAAGCCTCAATGTTCCGGGCAAGCAGGTCTTTCTTTTCAGGTGGTAAAACCTCCTGTAAGGCTTTCGCCATGCGCAGCTTCCGGCGCACATTGCCGGAGAGGTATTCGTCAGCGGTGACAAAGGGATACCGCTCCAAATCCGCATGGGCAAGGGGGATGTCCTCTTTTTGTTCCGCACAGTTGATATCCCGGAAGATCACCCCAGCAAGCTCTGCTTCCAGTTCCTGCTCGGTTTTCCCGGACAGCTCCGCCATGAAGGGCATATCTACCCTGGCCTTTTCCGCAATGGACACGGCGAGGGCTTCACTGGCGGTATCCACAGAGGTGACAGCCACATGGGGACGAATGGTGCGCTTGCTGAACATATCCGCCTTGCGCTTGAAGTTTCCCTCCTCGTCCAGCACTTCCAGAGAACACAGCAGGAAATAGCTGGAATCCTCAGAGAAGGCAAGGCTGTTGCCCCGGCTGGAAAGGAGGCCATACTTCTTCGTGTATTCATCGTAGAGCGTATTCAGTGAGGCCTGCTCCTGTTGAATATGCTCGTCGGGATAACCTTCCGTCTGATCCGCAATGAGCTTGCGCACACAATCCCGGAGGGCAATCATGCCCCGGATGCGGTTTTCCGCTGTAACGGAAACCTCCACAGGATTCATGCGGCTGTTCTCCCGGAAGTACACCTTACCGTCTACGATGGTGTAACTGAAATTACGCACACCAGGGTCAGCGGGAATGGAGTGATCTTCCTCATCCAATTCCTCATGCTGGTACTCGGTGATCTGGGCATGGATATTGTGAATGGCTCCCTGGAGTAGTTCAGAAAGGTCGGCATTTTCGTCAGCCCTGCACACACTGTCCATGCCGAACCGGGTGGATTCCATGACCATCTCGCCCAGAATCATGTCCGGGTTCTGGACGAAATAACGGTTCATACGGATGCCCTTGGGATCGGTGTCCAGATGCACCCAGTCGGGTTCTATGTCCGTCATGCGGTCACGTTTTTGCAGGAACAGAATATCGCTGGTGACCTCCGTACCGGCATTGCGCTTGAAAGCGTTATTGGGCAGACGGATGGCTCCAACCAGCTCAACCCGCTGCGCCAGATATTTCCGGACAGCAGAATTTTCCTTGTCCATGGTGCCCTTACTGGTGATAAATGCCACGATACCACCCGGTCTGACCTTGTCCAGCGTCTTTCCAAAAAAGTTATCGTGGATCAGCCAGTGGTGCTTATCATACCGCTTATCCAGTACCTTGAAGTCTCCGAAGGGCACATTGCCAATAGCCACATCAAAGAAGCTGTCCGGGATATGAACCTTCTCAAAGCCGGTGACAACAATGGAACTGTTCTGATAGAGCTGCTGGGCAATGCGCCCGGAGATAGAATCCAGCTCCACACCATAGGCATGGCTGCCTGCCATGCTGTCCGGGATCATGCCAAGGAAGTTGCCAACACCGCAGGCCGGTTCCAGAATATTGCCCTCCCGGAAACCCATCTGCTCCAATGCCTGATACATGGCCTGGATGATGACCGGAGAAGTGTAAAAGGCGGTAAGGCTGCTGGCTCTGGCAGCGGCGTATTCTTCTTCGGAAAGCACAGTTTTCAGTTCCTGATATTTGCTATGCTTTTCATCAAAGCAGTCGGCAAGGCCACCCCAGCCCACATACCGGGAAAGGATCTCCTGCTCCACTGGGGTTGCCAGCCTGCCCTCGTCCTCGATCCGTTTCAGCGTCCGGATAGCGGCAGCATTGGCGGCGTACTTTTCGCTGGCAGTGCCGTAACCCAGTTCCGGGTCGGTAATGCGGAAATTGGTGCGCTGCTCTCTGGGAATCTCCGGGTGCAGCGGTTCAAAGGTAATATACTCCCGCCTGGGCTTCGGCTGGGGAGGAATGGCGGGCTGCTCCTGTGCTACCTCCGCATCCGCCATGACCTGGCGAATGAAAGGGTCGTTGTCCAGTGCCTCCGGGTCAACCACTTCGCCGTTGACGATCCCACGCCGTGCCAGATTCTCCCGGATTTCTGCCGGGTCAATATCGTCGAAGGTATCTTCTAGGGCGTATTGCTCTGCTGGCTCATTTCCCGGAATGGAACTTCCTTTAGAAATCTGGGGCAATGGTCGGAGAGTATGTTCTCTCCCGAAAACAGAGAAGGTGCCTGCCCGGTATGCTTCCATGGCCTCCATGCCACGTTTCCGCTCCGAATAGAAGCGATCATTTGGCGGTGTTTCTTTCCAGACGGGAACCATCATGGCCTCATAGATTTCCCTGACACGCTCCGGGTCGGCAAGCTGTTCCTGAATCTCTGCCACTCCATCCCAGTAATCAAAGGTATTCTTTTCAGTGGGTCTGGCATATGCGTCAGGAGCCTCCCGGAAGAAGTTCATAACCAGTTTTGCAAGCTGCTTGACTTCGTAGTCAGCCATCTTCTCGGTATCACTGGGGTACAGATATTTTCCGGAAGATACCATCTCTGTGACCCGCTTTGTAATAGCAGGCCATTTCAGTTCCACCTTGGCATAGGGCGCAGCCAGATCGCCATGACTGAAAGATAATCCCGCAGAGGTATAGGTGCGGCTGTCATTGCCGCCATGGTATCCGGTGTACGCTCCATGCTGCTTTTTCAGAAAGGCCTCCCGCTCTTTTGCGTCAGTATTCTGACTGAAAAAAGAGAACACATCCAGGCGGGATTCGTAGCTTCTCTCGGATTCCCGCAGAGTATGGTCTATTTCATCCTCGGAAATGAAGAACCGCCGCTGTGGGTCATACCCATCGGCGGCGGTAAATATCAGCGGCTCTCGCTGTAAATCTTCCAACCTGTGAAGAAGCACTTCGGGATCGTACAAGCGGCTGCGAAGGAGGCTGGGGTCTTTTTTGTAAACAGCAGAAAACAATGTCCACTCATCTATAAGCTGGTTTCGGGAAACGGAATCTTCCAGCAGTTGCCGCATTTGCTCTTCGATTACCGGAAAACCGCCGTTTGCGGAACTGGTCAGTGTGGTCAAGGGAAGATAGCCCGCTTCCTTGGCTTTCTCGCTTAACTCCCATCTGGCAAATATCAGAGACTTTGCCAGTTCCATGCGTTCATAGTCCTGCGCCCGGTCTATTTCGCTCTGGGGCATATACCGCCCCAAATCCAGCAGCTCCCGGATGCGCCTTGCCGCCTGTGTCCAGGACACACGAGTGGCGTAATGCGTCTGGGCACTGCGTCCGGTGGAAACCCGGATGCCCTCCGGATCATACCAAACAGCATACTCCCGGCCCTGGATATAAAGTCCGGCTCCATTCGTACCGTAACGCTTTTGCAGGAAAGCAGCGTTATTGTCCAGGGGTTTGTCCTTCATAAAGTAGGCGCAGATAACCAGACGGCTGTTCGGATTGTTGAAGCCGATGCACAGGGCTTCGTCAATGACCTGCTGGGGAAGCTGGGGCTGAGAGAAAAAGGTTTGCTGACCCTCGTCCTGCTCCGGCGCAAGATAACCGCCGCCCAAGAAGGAGAGCTGCTCCTCAACACTGGGCGGCGATATTCCTTCTATGCGTAAATCAGCTCGTTCAGGATCTGCTCCTCCGCGGCTGACCGGAAGTTGTTCATCAGCCCCACCCATTTCATCTGGTCGGTGGCTTTCAACTCCTCCGTCACGTCCTGGGCCTGGGCCACCTGGTTGACGATCTGCGCTATCCGGTTCCGGGCTGTCTCCTCGATCTCCATCAGGTGACTGTGGAGCTGCCCCGTGGTCAGAAGATTCGTGTAGGTCACTTTCCGGTTCTGCTGGAGGAATCTCCGGCGCATCGATGCGTATTTCCCAAGGGGAATCTGGGGTTCCTGGGGCGGGAGAAGGTTGGGAAGCAGATAAT
>CAYRDE010000091.1:0-7209 GCA_964422935.1 uncultured Oscillospiraceae bacterium
AGATGCAGATGGTGATGGCCCAGGTGCAAATCCCCACAAACAGGCTTTGGAACCAAAGTCCGAATAAGGGCCCTATATCCATTTCCATGAGCCGTTCCTCCAGCCCGGTGAGTACCGAGGCAATGTCGATGCTGGTGTCGCCCACAATAACCCCAGCCGCCGAAGATACCACACTCTGGGCAACGTCAAAGATGCCCATGACGATGTTCCAGGTGTTGCTGACAATGAGGACAGCGGCGGCACTCTTGAACACCCACTTGAAGAACATCCAGGTGTCCACGTCGTTCAGGTTATTCTTATCGGTAATGAGCTGGATCAGCTCCAAGGTCATAACAATGGCAAGAATCAGTCCGGCAATGGGCAGGATCACGTTGTTGGACAGGCTCTGGATCATGTTGAAGATGCCGCTGTTCCATGCCTGGGGAGTCAGTCCTACCTGTCCGGCGATTTGCCCCACCTGCTGGTTGGTGGAATCGAACATCCCGGTGAGGTTGCTGACGATGCCGCTTACCAGTACCTCTTTCAGCCATTTGGTGATGGCTTCCAGCAAAAAGTCCATTCAGTTCCCTCCTTTCTTGAGAAAATAAGCGGCGTTTGGGTACAAAAAACCAGGTGCTTGTGACACCTGGCTTTCTTAGGATATATTTGGTTAGTCGGGAATATGCTGCTGCGAGCGATATCGGAAGGGTTGCTGGGTAGTATCTTCTGTCAAATAGCCCTTTTGTACCAATCCTTTGAGGACGGCTCTTGCTGTGGATTCGGAGCGTTCCAAGATAACCGCTGCCTTCTTAACCGTGATTTCTGCATTGACACCCACCCGGTTCATCCGCTGCAAAAGGTCAGATTCAGGTTCGGTCAGCGTATTTTTAGAGAGAGCAGCGTCAATGAGACAGCGTTCAAAGGCATCCAGCATAAAGCTGACAAACACAGATACGTCCAGCCATGTTCCCTCTTGGTCGGTAAGGGGCACTTCCGAATCTGACAGGCTTCCATAGTAGCCGCTGAGCTGGTTGTTGATGGCGTTGGACAGGGGCAGGCTTTTCATCTTCCGGAACCCACCGTGGTAGAGCTGGGAGGCGTTCAGAATCCGGGCGGTTCTGCCGTTTCCGTCACAGAAGGGGTGGACATAGGCAAAATAGAAGTGGGCGGCAAAGGAACGGATGAGAAGATCCGGTTCGTCCCCCTGGCAGAACCCGAAATAGTGTTCCATAAGCTGGGGAAGCTGCTCTACTCCCGCAGGGGTGTGAACAATACGGCTGGCATTGCCGATGTACACCATACCGTCCCGGTACAGCTTTCCTTTCTGCTCTGCGTTTTCGCAGACCCCATCCACCACAGTCTCCCACAATCTGCGGATGTTTCCTCCCGTAATGGGACGCTCGTAAGCATATTTGCTGGCAATCATGGCATTGACTACCATCCGGTCATCCTTGGTCCTGGGATTGGACAGACTTTTCTTGACCTGGGCTACGGTTGTTCTGGCACCCTCAATGGTGGCTGAGGACCAGGCATCCAGCAGAATGGTGTCCTGCACCCCATGATGGTCAGGCAGGGATTCATAGATTTTTGTCAGCTCCGCTGCCCGTTTCCGAAGGCCGGAAACGTTCGTCAGGAACAGCCGCTCTCCGTGGATTCCGGGCAGGGGCAGTTCCATGCAGTCATTAAGCCGGGTATTCAGTTCTTCCTGGGCATCCAGAATATTTGCCCCGGCCCGAAAGCGCAGCTTTTGAATGGTATCCCACATGAAGTGTCCCTCCTTGCAGTTATTATGAACAGTGTACCATAAAAAAACGGAACTGTCTATGAAACACTTTCGATTTTTTAGGAATACCGGTCACAGATTACCAGATACCGCTGCTTGCCTCCGGAGGCGTAGGGGTGACAGGTCAGGAGAGTGATTCTATCCTTGCTATCCTGAATGAGAATTTCATCCACATCATTAGGGGCAATGATTTTGGTTTCTGCCACCCGGTAAGTCAGTGTTTCCCAGAGGTTGGTAATGACGACCTCGTCTCCAATTTGCAGATCCGGGATATAGCGGAAGTAGGAAGCACCATTGTAGCCCCGGTGTCCGGCAATGACACTGTTGGTGTTTTCACCGCCAATAGGAATACTGGTCTGGGTCAGCACAGCAGCACCGAGAGCCATATTTGCGTCAGTGGCACCTAAGAATATGGGCATTTCCAGATTTAACCGGGGGACGGAGATTACGCCAAAGACTTCGCTGTCCAGACCATAGTCGGAAAGGCGAAAGCTGGGAATCTGGTAGTCATAGGCGCAGGTCAGGCCGGATTGCCCATGGGTGAAGATATTCTCGTTGTAGGCGGCCATATTTTCCCAAAGGTCAGAATAAGGGCGGATTTCTTCCGGTTCTGTGGGAGTAAAGATAGACACCGGCTCTGTAAATGCGGGTTGCCCTCGGCTGAGAAAAAGATGGGCATTGTCCCGGATATCCTGGTCTACTACCGCACCGAAAAGGCTGGGGTATAACAGCAGATACAGCCCGGAAAGAAGGATATACAAACCCAGCCAGCCCATGAAGTTCCTGCGCCGCCGCTTACTTCCTCCTGCCATATTTACCTCCCCCTGTTTTACGATATCGCCATGCGTAACGAATACGCTGGAGCATAGGGGCGATAAAAGCTACGGTCAGAACAAGAACCAACACCGTTAGCAGCCCCAGGGCAATCCCCATGGCGTACTTCTGCTCCCATGTGGATTCTGGGATATCCTCTGGCTGAATGTTCTGGACTTTTTCCTCCGCTTCCTCGTAGGGAATCCGGGAACCTCTCACCAATAGCCGGTGGGAGTTAATTCCATAAGGAGTGCAAGTCACCAGGGTACATAGATCCTCACCGGGGATGATTCCCAGCAGGCTTGTGTCATGGGGCAGCACCGTGTTAATCTCCGATACCTGATACGCCAGGGCTTCGTTCAGCACATGAAGGTAAAACACATCCCCGATAACCAACTGCCCCAGGTCAGTGAACATCTTCTGACTCGCCATACCGCTGTGCCCGGAGAGAATGGTATGGGTGCTTCCTCCGCCCACGGGGAGGGAGCTGCCCAGCAGATGCCCAATACCGCGTTCCAGAGAATCATTTTCCGTGCCGTGGTATATGGGCAGATTCACGCTGATTTTAGGAATTTCCACATAGCCCATAATGCCGTTTCCAGCAATGTTGAGCTGGTCGTCATAGTCCTGGGACGCTGCCTGCAACCCTTCCTGACTGTATGCTTCCGATGCGCCTGGGACGATAGCACGGTTATAGGCGTTGGCAAGTTCCTTCGCTTCCTGTATGGTTGTATCGTCAGTCTGCTCCATGACCTCCTGATAGGCGGTATGAATCTGAGACGCATACTTATGGTTTACATAATTACTGATGACAGGATAGAAAGTCAGCCCCAGGGCCAGCAGGAACGCAATGACCGCCAGAGCGATTGTGACACGCTTTTGAATTGTTTTCATATGGAAGCCTCCTTTGGGAAAGCCCCGGAGGAAAATCCTCCGGGGCGGCGCAAATTAGACGGAGTGCTTCTTACGATTTGCCAGAACGAGAACAGCAGCAGCCCCAGCCATCAGGAGGATGCCCGCAACGGTGAACATGACAGTACCGTTGTCGCCGGTCTTGGGCAGGTCAAATCCACGGGTGTTCACCACGGTGAGGGGAGCTTCGGCGTTCTTGCTGCCGTTATCCTCCACCATATTGACCTTCTTGCCGTCTACGGTGGCAGCAGCAGTCAGCAGCTTATGCTCCAGGTGCTTCTGGGGCATATTGTGGAGGTCGCCGGTGTCGTGGATGATTTCTGCATACCGGGGATCGTTCTGGATCAGACCCAGCACGTCGGAAGAATAGATATCACAGAGTTTCTCGGATTCCGCCTTGGTGATATTGACTTCAATATCCTTTTTCAGAAGCACATAGCCATTGTCGGTGCGAACCTCGGTCATAATGTAGGTGTCATCTTCCAGACCCTTGACGATGATCTTACCCTGATTCTCACCACTTGCTACGGGAACAAAGTGGGTGGCGTCTGCCTTATCAGCCACATGGCCGGTGACATAGTAGATGCCCTCGTCCTTGTTCAGCTCTGCTTTCACAAAATAGCCGTCAGTCTTGTTCTGCACCATGAACTCCACCTTGGAGAAGTCGCCCTTGCCATCGCTGAACCGCTTGGTCAGGTCAATGCCGAAGGTGTACAGGTGGCAGTCATCCACCAGGGTATCGTAGTAGTCCTGACTGGTGCGCTTCCAGGTCAGAACCACATCGTTGGGATTCCCGGCTTCGCCGTAATTGACGGAAGCATCGCTTTCCATCTTAGCAGTGTAGGTGATGCGGACAGTGCAGTCGGAGTAGCCGGAGTTTACCATGGAAGCGTCGGTGTAAACGGCCTTGGAGGTGTTGATCTCCTTCAGGCCAGCCTCGGACATCTCGATAGTCATAACGGATTCCCCATCTTTGCCAGCGTTGTAGGAAACGGAAAACTTGCCATCTGCCTCCGTCCACTTGGCAACAGAATTGGTGCAGGCAGCGTCGGTGAAGAACTCCAGAACCACATCACCCTTGGTGTAGGCCAGGCCCTTGGAGAGCGTATCAATGAAGGTGTAGCAGGACAGATAGGTGGATTCGGAAGTGATGCTGGGCAGGGTGGAAATGATCTGATAGTCGATGGTGTCACCATCGGAGGCGGTGCCGGTGTGGGCATAGCCGTCGGTAATGCTGCTGGTGCCCTCATGCTTGCCGGTATCGGTCTTGGATTCCCGCAGGGTCTTTTCCAGGGTGGGAATACCCGTCAAGTTCTTGGGGTACAGAGTAATGTCGTAGATCCAGCGGGTGCCGCCGTCAGTGGCATTGGTGCCGTTGACGGAGGTCATGGGGACGGAAACCAGGAACGGGTCGGTAGTGGAGACAACCATTTCAGGCACCTTGGTTTCCACAACCAGATACAGTCCCAGGTCAAGATTGGAAGCGGAAGTCTTGCCATAGGCATCCGTCAGGGGCATGGAAGTACCGCCGTTGGAGGCAACATAGGATTCCAGAGCGTTCTTTACGGTGGTGGAGTTGCTTTCCAGAGCCGCAGCCAGAGCATCGATCAGCACGTCGGACTGGTAGAAATACTGGCTATCATTCAGATGATCGGCGTTCTCATAGTGTTTGGCTCCATCTGCAAGGCCCAGGGCTTTCAGAAAGTCAGCACCCTTGGTTTTATCGATGCCATACAGAACCTCCACATGGCTGGCAGTATCGCCATCAGCCACAGATTCGGAGAACTGGACGATGTCGGCAACACGGACATAGGTGAACTCTACGCCCTTAATGGCGTAGCCGTAGCCGGTTTCGCCATTGCCCAGGGTGGATTCACCGCCGCCCAGAACGTTATTGACGCCGGTCTGGTCTAATACGCCGGTGGACACATAGGAGCTGTCCCAAACGCCGTCCTTCTCGGCATTGGTTACATCATACTTGTAGATGGTCAGAGAACCTTTGCGGGAGGTATCAATGGGAGCGTCCTCCAGCTCGGCAGCAAAGGCGGGAACAGTGAGGCTGAGGCACAGAATGAGTGCCATGCACAGTGCAAAGGCTTTAGTAAGATGTTTCATAAATTTTCAGATCCTTTCTTCATTCGTAAAAAATATGGTTTTGTTGGGGCGTAAAAAGAGGGATACCCGTAGGGGCATCCCTGATGCGGTAGGCCATGTTCATACTCAGATACGCTTTCTCTTGCGGAGCAGTACGGCAGTCAGAATCGCTGCGGCACCGCAGCCAGCGGCGAGAAAGCCAGCCAAGGGCTTGGAAATACGGAAGGTACGCATATTAGATCACCTCTTTTCGCTTTCTCCCCAAAATGAGGACGATGGATGCCATAATGAGATACCCTGTCAGGGGTAACAGAGTGAGGCTATTGGAGCCGGTGTCCGGCATGGTAAAGGTACGGGTATTAGTGACACGGACAGAAAGGGCAAGATCGTCGGCGGGAAGTTCGCCTTCAAAGGCAGGCTTCGTGAGCAGCTTGTAGCCATCCGGGGCTTTGGTTTCCGTCAGACGGTACTGCAAACCGGGATATAGGTTGTCCCATTCCAGAATGCCATCTGCTTCGGTAGTCAAGCATCCATCCTGTACATCAGGGTTGGAGCAGCCGCCCCGGACAATGGTTTCGGAATAGGTCACAGGATACCAGAGGGAACCTTCCGCACTCCATTCCAGCCGGAAGGTTGCACCCGCCAGAGGGCTTCCGGTAATGTCGATCTTCTCCACCGTAACCTTGCCGGTGCGCAGAGCGTTTACAAAGGAAACTTCGGCGGTTTCACCCTGGGTGACAGTAACGGTCTGGGGGTTATCGCCCTTGCACTCGTACAGACTGTCCTCCGGCAGCAGTTCTTCCACGGTATACTGGCCGGGAAGCAAATTCCCAGTCAGGATCACGCCGCCCTTGTCGGTTGTAAAGGGTGAACCATCCAGAACCTTTCCTTCGGAATCCGTGACTTTGAACTGCCAGCCCTCTACGCTACCGTCACCTTCCACGGACTTGGTGATCTTCAACTTGCCGTACTGGACATTGGTGAAAATGATCTCGGTATCTTCATGGGGCTTGATTTCAAACTTCTGGACGGTTTCATCTACCATCCAGTATTCGTCCTCAAACCGTCCATGCTCATCGCCGGTTTCTTTCGCCCAATAGGTGCCGGGGTCGATATAATAGCCCACTTTACCGTCCTCATTGGTGATAAAGGTGCCGATTTCCTGGGTGCAGGCTTCATCCGCATACACAGTAATATGCCAGCCCTCCACGGATTCCCCGGTGTTGGTCTTTTTATAAAACCACGCCAAGCCCTGCTCCCGATTCAGCCAGGTGTCCACGGAGGTTTCTCCTGCCTTTACAGTTACATCGTGGAAGCCCAGCTCACAATTCCAATAGGGGTCCTCAGTTTGTGCTTCGTACACAGTGTAGCGGCCCAGGGGAAGGTTTTCTGTAACGGCATACCCGTTTTCATCTGTGGTGTAGTAGCCCATGGTGTTTCCCTTGGAATCCTGTACCCGGAATGTCCACCCGCCCATTTGATTCCCGGTGTTGGTAGTCTTGCGAATCTCAATGCGTCCGTACTGGGTGTTGGTGAAGGTAATTTCTGCGGTCTTACCGACAGCCACCGTTGCAGATTTCACAGCGGTGTCAAACTCCCAATAGGGGTCATCTGTGGGCAGCTCCTTG
>CAYRDE010000092.1:0-1706 GCA_964422935.1 uncultured Oscillospiraceae bacterium
CCATCGCCCACGGCGCTACCGGCAAGGGCAACGACCAGGTTCGGTTTGAGCTGGCGATTAAGCGGTTCGCGCCCAATATGAAGATCATCGCCCCCTGGCGGGAGTGGGACATTAAGTCCCGGGAGGAGGAAATTGACTACGCCGAGGCCCACAAGATCCCCCTGAAAATCAGCCGGGAAACCAACTACTCCAAGGACAAGAACCTGTGGCACCTGAGCCATGAGGGATTGGATCTGGAAGATCCCTCCAACGAACCGGATTACGACAAGCCCGGCTTCCTGGAGATGGGCGTCTCTCCCATGATGGCCCCCGACGTGCCCACCTATGTGACGGTGGACTTTGAGGCCGGCGCCCCCGTCGCCATCGACGGGGAGAAGATGAAGGCCTCCAAGATCATTGAGAAGCTCAACGCCCTGGGCGGGGCCAACGGCATCGGCATCATCGACATTGTGGAGAACCGGCTGGTGGGCATGAAGGATCGGGGCGTCTACGAGACTCCCGGCGGCACCATTTTGTACTTTGCCCATCAGCAGCTGGAAATGCTGACCATGGACAAGGAGACATTGCACATCAAGCAGAAGCTGGCTGTGGACTATGCCGACATGATCTACAACGGCAAGTGGTACTCCCCTGCCCAGGAGGCCATGACCGCCTTTGCCAACAAGGCCAACGAGTATGTCACCGGCAGCGTGAAACTGAAGCTCTACAAGGGCAACATCATCCCCGCCGGCACCACCTCTCCCTACTCTCTGTACTCCGAGAATCTGGTGACCTTCGGCGAAAGCGACTACGACCAGGCCCAGGCTGCGGGCTTCATCAATCTCTGGGGCCTGCCCACCAAGGTCCAGGCCCTGCGGGAGCAAGGCTGCCTGTAAGCAGCCATTTAAGAATTAAAAGTGAATAGTTAATAGGTAAGGAATCGCCTCCGTCGATGATTTTAAATTTTACTAGAAGATGATACAACACTTCTTAAATATTCACTATTACCGATTACTTCAATTTTGCCCGAAAACCACTTTACAAAAAAGGAGACCACTTCCATGGCAAAATTATGGGCAGGCCGGACCTCTGGGGCCACAGACGCCATTGCCGACGACTTTAATTCCTCCATTTCCTTTGACAGCCGCATGTATGTCCAGGATATCACCGGCTCCATGGCCCACGCCGCCATGCTGGGTACTACGGGGATTCTGGCCCAGAAGGAGGCGGACACCCTGATTGAGGGGCTCCAGGGAATTCTGGACGATCTGCAAGCCGGAACTCTGGAGATCGACATGACCTGTGAAGATATCCACATGTTTGTGGAGCAGATTCTGACAGAGCGGCTGGGGGATGTGGGCAAAAAGCTCCATACCGCCCGGAGCCGGAACGACCAGGTAGCCCTGGATCTGCGGATGTATCTGCGTTCCCAGATCGATGAGATAGACGGTCTGATCCGGCAGGTACTCAAGGCGGTGCTCCACCAGGCGGAGGGGAACAAAGCCGTGATCATGCCCGGCTACACCCATTTGCAGCGGGCCCAGCCCATTCTCTTTTCCCACCATCTGCTCTGCTACGCCATGATGCTGCTGCGGGACCTGGACCGTCTGAAAGACTGCCGAAAGCGGATGAACGTCTCCCCCATCGGCTGCTGCGCTCTTGCCGGCACCACCTATCACACCGACCGGCGGATGGAGGCAAAGGCTCTGGGCTTTGACGACGTTGCG
>CAYRDE010000092.1:1716-7156 GCA_964422935.1 uncultured Oscillospiraceae bacterium
CTCCCTGGACGGGGTCTCCGACCGGGACTTCTGCGTGGAGCTGCTGAGCTGTCTTGCCATGGTGATGATGCATTTAAGCCGGTTTTCTGAGGAGATCATCCTGTGGTCCAGCTGGGAGTTTCAGTTTATCTCCCTGTCCGACGACTACACCACCGGCTCCTCCATCATGCCCCAGAAGAAGAATCCGGACATGGCAGAGCTGGTCCGGGGCAAGACGGGCCGGGTCTACGGGGACCTGATAGGGATGCTCACCACATTGAAGGGCCTGCCTCTTGCCTACAACAAGGACATGCAGGAGGACAAGGAGGCCATTTTCGACGCGGTGGACACGGTGAAGATGTGCCTGAAGGTTTTCGCTCCCATGGTGGAAACCATGACGGTAAAGGCCGAGAATATGAAAAAGGCGGCCCAGGGCGGTTTCATCAACGCCACCGACCTGGCGGATTACCTGGTGAAGAAGGGTCTGCCCTTCCGGTCAGCCTACAAGATTTCCGGGCAGATCGTGGGCCAGTGCATTCGGGAGGGGCTGGTGCTGGAAAGCCTGCCGCTGAGTAAGTATCAAAAGTACAGCGAACTGTTTGGAGAGGACCTGTACGAAGAGATTGCCCTGGAGACCTGCGTGAGTAAGCGGGTCAGCGAGGGGGGCACTTCTCTCGCCTCCGTGGAGGCCCAGATCGACTATGTAAAGCAGGCTCTGGCATAATATTACGGCACGTTCTTTTGGGAGGACGTGCCGTTTTGGCCCTCTCGAGCCCTCTCAGCCATGACGCTTTGCGTCATGCCAGCTCCCCCAGAGGGGGAGCCAAGTGGGTTTCCCAATTTCTTTCCGTTCTTATTTTTTGAACCACGCCCTTGGCTCCCCCTTTGGGGGTAAGCGAAGCGCAGTCGCGGTAGTGAATGACAGTTCGGTGAACTGTCAGAGCCGCGACCGGGGAAAGCCGCAGCTTTCCTGGCACGGCAAAGCCGTGACTGAGAGGGCTTCCCCCAGAAAAATCAAAACAAACTTAACATTTTCAGGCTTGATTCAGCTTGCCGTGATATTATAATGAATATAGAAACGGAGGTGTCCCTATGAAGATACTGGTGATTGAAGACGAAAAGCTTTTGGCGGATTCCCTGAAAACCCTCCTGGAGAGCAAGGGCTTCCAGGTGGAGGTAGCCTACGACGGAGAAACGGGAGAAGAATACGCGGAGCTGGGCATTTATGACCTGCTGATTTTAGACGTGATGATGCCGGGAATGGACGGCTATCAGGTGGCCCGGAAGGTGCGCGCCAAGCGGATCACCACCTCTATCCTCATGCTCACCGCCCGAAGCGATGTGGAGGACCGGATTCAGGGGCTGAAAGCCGGGGCGGACTACTATCTGACCAAACCCTTCGACACCCGGGAGCTGCTGGCCTGCATCAATACCCTGCTGCGCCGTCAGGGAAAGCAGGTGGACGAGCTGGTCTTCGGCAACACTGCCCTGGATCTGGATACCTGCACCATGATTTGCGGGGACAGAGAGGTGCGGCTGTCTGCCCGGGAGTTTGATGTGATGCGCTTTCTGCTCCAATCCCAGGACCGGGTGCTGCCCAAGGAGATGATTCTGGCCCGGGTCTGGGGGTATGACTCCAACGCGGTGGAAAACCATGTGGAGGTCTACATCGGCTTTTTGCGCAAAAAGCTGAAGGCCATCGGCTCCAATGTGCGCATTGAGGCCATCCGAAGGCTGGGCTATCACCTGGAGGTGGCGGAGGCATGATCAAGCGGCTGCGGCTTAAATTCATCTGCGTCAATATGGTCATCGTCACCGTCATGCTGCTCGTCATCTTTGGTATGGTGCTCCATTTCACCAAGGCCAATCTGGAGGCCCAGAGTATCGGAACCCTGCAAACCGTCATGGAAAACCGGTACGCCCGGTTTAAAGCCCCGGGAGAAAGCGGTCAGGTGCGGCTGCCCTATTTCTATGTCAGTGTTTCCCCACTGGGTGAGGTTCTGGCTGCCACCGGCGGGTACTTTGACCTCAGCGACCAGGAGGAGCTGGAGGAGATTATCACCCAGGCTCTGAACGCCGAGGCGGATATGGGCGTTTTGCACGCCTACAGCCTGCGCTATCTGAAGCGGGCTACCCCCTTCGGACTGACCCTGGTGTTCGTGGACATGACCGGTGAAATCAACACCCTCCGGAATCTGGTGAAAAACAGCATTTTCGTGGCGATCCTCAGCTTTGCCGCCTTTCTGGGGCTGAGCGTGCTGCTGTCCCGGTGGGCCATTTCCCCGGTGGAAAAGGCCTGGAAGCAGCAGAAGCAGTTTGTGGCTGACGCCTCCCACGAGCTGAAAACCCCTCTGACGGTGATTATGACCAACGCGGAGCTTCTGGAGGACGGCGCTTCCACGGAGGCGCAGAAGCAGCAATGCGTCTCGGGCATTCTCACCATGTCCCATCAGATGCGGGGGCTGGTGGAAAGCCTGCTGGAGCTGGCCCGGGCAGACAACGGTACGTCGAAAATGGACTTTGCCCGCTTAAATCTCAGTGAGCTGCTGACCGACGCTGCCCTGACCTTTGAGCCGGTTTATTTTGAAAAGGGTCTGACCCTGGAAACCGAAATCGGGGAGGATCTGTATGTAACCGGCAGCGCCTCCCATCTGCGGCAGGTGGCGGAAATTCTCCTGGACAATGGGGCAAAATATTCCCGTCCGGCGGGAACGGTGACGCTGCGAGCGGTGCGGAAGGGCAGCCACTGCCTGTTCTCTCTGGCAGGTCCTGGGGAGCCTATCCGCAAAGAGGACCTGAAAAACATTTTCAAGCGGTTCTACCGGGTCGACAAGGCCCGGACCACAGGCGGCAGCTACGGTCTGGGGCTTCCCATTGCCCAAAGCATCGTGGAGGCCCATGGCGGAAAAATCTGGGCGGAGAGCCGTGAGGGAATCAACACCTTCTTTGTGCAGCTCAACAGCGTATCCTGAATCTGTTTCCTCTCCCCGTTGGGGAGAGGATTTTCCGTGAAAGCTACGCATTCACAGAAAGCACTTGATTCCCTCTTGACAAATTCCCTGCCCCGTGGTATTCTATATTTAACAATTAAGTTAATTGTTAAATGACATAGAAAGGAGCTGTCTCTGTGTCCTTACAGCTTACCCTGAAAGCCCTGGCAGACCCTACCCGGCGAGAGATTCTAAATCTGCTTAAGGGCGGCAGGCGGTCCGCCGGAGAGATTGCCGACCACTTCGACATCACCGCCGCCGCCGTGTCCCGGCACCTGTCGGTGCTAAAGGACGCGGACCTCATCACCGATACCCGGGAGGGAAAATTTATCTTCTACGAGCTGAACGCCTCCGTACTGGAGGAAATCATGCTTTGGCTCACCGACCTGAAAGGAGAATGACCTATGATTTCCACAGCATCCATTCTCGCCTGCCTCCTCACCCTGGCGGTGAGTCTGATTCTGCCTGTGGCGCTGCTCATCGGAATGGCTCTGAAAAACCGGAAGCAGGGCCTTGTCTCCGCCTGGCTGCTGGGCGCTGCCGGATTCTTCCTGCCCCAGATGGTCGTCCGGATTCCCATTCTGAACAGCCTGGCTGGGAACGCCGGCTTTCTCGCCTTTTCTCAGAATCACCTCTTCCTGTACGCCCTGTCTCTGGCCTTTACCGCGGGACTGTTTGAGCTTATTGGGCGGTTTGCCGTGGCAAGGTGGCTGGACCGGAAGGGTCTTACCTGGAAGCGCTCCCTGGCAGCGGGCCTGGGCCACGGCGGCATTGAGGCGATTTTGATCGTTGGCATCACCTATGTCAACAATCTGGTGATCCTGTTTATGATCCATTCCGGCAGCTTCGATGCCCTGATCACCCAGACCGCCGCCCTGGGCGCCGATGTGAGCCAGCTGGAAGCCATCCGGACCGCCCTGCTCACCACCTCTCCCCTGCTCTTCCTGCTGGCAGGCCTGGAGCGGGTTCTGACCATGATTGCCCAGGCCGCCATGTCTATGATGGTCTGCTGGGGTGTTCATGTAAAAAGGGCCTGGAAAGCGTCCCTGGTGTGCCTGCTGTTTCACACCCTGATTGACACCTCCGCCGGGATTTCCATTCTGGCTACCGACGCGGGCGGGAATGTGCTGTCCCAGGCCACTGCTTATGCAATCGTCTACGCCATCCTTATTCTGGCGGCTGGGCTATCCCTGTATGTGCTTCGGGAGATTCGCCGCCGCTGGATGGTGGAAGGAAAGGAAGGTACTCTATGATTCGTAAAAATAAGAAGGCTTTGATTCTCAGCTCTCTGGTGATTCTGCTGCCCATTCCCATCCAGCTGCTTCTGGGGCGGGACCTGGGTATGTCCGCCTTTTTGCCGATTGTATTGCTTGCCACCCACTGGCTATGTGTGTTCATTACCGCCAAGGACCCCAAGCATGGGAACCAGGGGAAAAAGCCCCAGCTGATGATGCTGTGGATTTTGCCATGCCTGTCTGTGTTCCTGTGCGGTATGGACTATATTCTGAAAACCGGTAAGGATGTACCCATTATCAGCCTTTTCTGTCTGATGTTTGGGCTGATGTTCATGGTCATCGGCAACTACCTTCCCAAGTGCCGCCAGAACTACACCATCGGCATCAAGGTGAAATGGACCTATACCAGCGAGGAAAACTGGAACGCCACCCATCGGTTTGGGGGAAAGGTCTGGTTTATCGGCGGTCTCGTCATCGCCCTGGCTGCCTTCCTGCCGGAGACCTGGGCAACTTTTGTGCTGTTTATGTCCATCTGGGTGCTGGTGCTGCTGCCCATTATTTACTCCTACCGGTATTACCGCTGGCAACGGGACAGAGGCGACTATCTGGCTGCCAAGCCCAAACTGTCCTTTGCCAAATTCGGCAAGTACACAGCGGTGTTTCTTGTGGCTCTGGCTATCTTTGTGGGGTGCACCCTTTTCACCGGGAACATCACCTACCGGTTTGAAGGGGACAGCTTCACAATCGACGCAAGCTACTATGACGATCTGACAGTGAACTACGCCGATATCGAAGATCTGACCTTTCAGGATGGCAACTATCCCGGCACCCGGATCTGGGGCTATGGCAGCTTCCGCCTGCTCATGGGCACCTTCCAGTCCGGCTCCACCCAGTATACCCGCTACACCTATTACCGTCCGGACAGCGCCGTTACCATGACGGTAAAGGGGAAGCTGCTGGTCATCAGCGGAGAGAACCCGGAGGAGACGAAGGAGATATACGATACGCTGTATCAGAGGGTGGCACCGTAACGGCCCTCTCCGTCACGGCTGACGCCGTGCCAACTCTGCTCTGCGCTAAGCATCCGTAAGACACTATGTGTCAACGGCTGCTAAGTCCCGAAGGGAGAGGCAAGTGGGTTTTCTAAAGATTTTAGAGCGATAAAGAAATGGGGCAAGGCACTTGGCTCCCCCTTTGGGGGAGCTGGCAGCCGAAGGCTGACTGAGAGGGCCAGCG
>CAYRDE010000093.1:0-7154 GCA_964422935.1 uncultured Oscillospiraceae bacterium
GCAAAAAAATCATCAGCGGCGACAGACGCTGATAGTCCTGGGTTGTCATAGTTTTCCCTCCTTATATTTCCTGCATCATACCATATTCCCTTCAAAATGTAAAGCATTTGGGGAAAAATGTTGGGAGAAAAACGGACTTGCAAATACGGGGGAACTTGGTATAATAACAGAAATGGCTTGTTTTTGCCACCTTAGTATCGAGAAGAGGGGGCAAAACGGAAAACAAAGCGGGCAGGGGTCTGCTGTCGGGAAGGAGAGGGGAAACCGTGGAGGAGCTGAGAATCACGTCCCGGAAGAATGGGACGCTGCAGCAGGCGAAGAAGCTGTTTTCTTCGAAAAAGGCCCGGGAGGAAGCGGGACTGTTCGTATCCGACGGCGTGAAGCTGCTTTCCGAAGCGGTACGGTTCTATCCCGGCCTGGAGACGGTGATTCTCTCCGACGGCGTAGAGGCGGCGGTGCCGGAGCATGTAAGGGTTATTCGGGTGCCGGAGGATGTGATGGCCTCCCTTTCCCCCATGGAAAGTCCTCAGGGGGCCATTTTCCTGTGTCGTCTTCCGGAAAAAAGGCAGTTTCAGGCGAAGCCGGGAATGCTTCTGCTGGACGGTATTCAGGACCCGGGAAACCTGGGCACCATTTTGCGGACGGCGGATGCGCTGGATGTTCTGGTGGTACTGCTGGAGGGCTGTGCCGACCCCTACAGCCATAAAGTGGTAAGAGCTAGTATGGGGGCGGTGCTGCGGAATCAGCCGGTACAGTCTAACTGGGCACAGGTGCAAGCCGGCTGCCGGGAGCTGGGAATTCCGGTGGCGGTGACGGCCCTCAGCCAGCGGGCCAGAGACATCCGGGAGGTCTCTCTGGGGGAGATGGCAGTAGTCATCGGCAGCGAGGGGCAGGGTGTCCGCCGGGAAATCCTGGACAGCGCCGATGAAGAACTGATCATTCCTATGAATCCCCATTGCGAGTCATTAAACGCGGCGGTGGCTTCCACCATTGTCATGTGGCAGATGAGCAGATAGCGGCAGGGATCGAAAGAGAAAAGGGGAGAAATTATGCTGAAGCACTGGATATGGCTGGCCCACAGACCGAATCTTTCGGATCGGATGAAGGGGGCTCTGCTGGAGCACTTTTCGGATGCGGAGGATATCTTCTGCGCCGGAGAGGAGAGCTTCCGCGAGGTGGAGGGACTCAGCCGGGAGGGCAGGGAAGCCCTGAAAGACAAGAACCTGACGGAAGCGGAAAAAATCCTGGAGGTATGTGACAGAGAACGGCTGCACATCCTGACCTATGGTGACGCGGCCTATCCCAGTGGGTTAAAGCATATTGCGGACCCGCCGGTGGTACTCTATTACAAAGGCCAGCTTCCGGACTTTGATTCCTATCCGGTGATTGGTGTGGTTGGCACACGGAAGGCCTCGGCCTACGGCCTGGCGACTGCCAAACGGATGGGTTACCAGATTGCCCAATGCGGTGCGATTGTGGTATCGGGCATGGCCTATGGCATTGATGCGGCGGCGATGAGCGGCGCATTGACTGCCGGAGGAAAGACGGTAGGGGTTCTGGGCTGCGGTGCGGATGTCATCTATCCCGCTGCCAACCGTTCTCTCTTTGAAGATACGGAGGCATACGGCTGTATTCTCAGTGAGTTTATCCCCGGAACGCCGCCCTATAAGCAGAATTTTCCAAAGCGGAACCGGATCATCAGCGGCCTTTCGAACGGCGTTCTGGTGGTGGAGGCTCCGGAGCGCAGCGGGGCGCTGATCACTGCCCGGCAGGCGGCGGAGCAGGGCCGGGACGTTTTCGTGGTTCCCGGCAATGTGGACCAGCCAAGCTGTGTGGGAAGCAACCTTTTGCTTCGGGATGGGGCGATTATGGCGCCCTCAGGCTGGGATGTGGTCAGGGAATACGAAGGGCAGTATCCGGATAAGATTCACAGAGATTCGGGAAGCCTCCGGCAGAAGCCGGGCTGGAATCCTGGAATGGCCCGGGAAAAATCCCAGGCAAAAGTTGCCCAAAATCCCCTGATTCCCGTGGAAACAAAAAATCTTAATAAAGAGTTAACGAAAAAAGGCATTGACAAGGGGCCTTCCGCGCCGTATAGTGACGTAAATAAGAACCTGCCGAAGCTTTCCGACAGCGAGCAGGCCGTAGTCTCGGCGCTGCATCAGGGAGAGCGGCTGGTGGATGACGTGATCGCGGAAACCGGGATTCCCGCCGGTAAGCTTTTACCGGCATTGACCATGCTGGAGCTGAAGGGCTTGCTGGTCAGACTGCCCGGAAAGCGAATCGCACTGCGCCAGGAGTCCCCCCAATGACAGGGGCCTGGGAAGCAGGCTGACGGTGGTTGGATTTCCACCGGCGAGACAGCATATAATGGAAACGGAGAACAAGCATACATGGCAAAAGCAAGCAATCTGGTAATCGTAGAGTCCCCCTCCAAGGCAAAGACCATTGGACAGTATCTGGGCCCCGACTATGTGGTGAAGGCCAGCATGGGACACCTGCGGGATTTGCCCAAAAGCAAAATGGGCGTGGACCTGGAGCATGACTTTACCCCACAGTATATTCCCGTCCGGGGCAAGGAAGCGCTGATTAAGGAACTGAAAACCGCCGCCGCTCAGGCGGATACGGTATATCTGGCAACGGACCCTGACCGGGAGGGAGAAGCGATTTCCTGGCATTTAAAGGAGATGTTCGGACTGCCCGATGAGAAGACCCATCGGGTCACCTTCAACGAGATTACGAAAAATGTGGTCCGGGATTCCATTCAGCATCCCCGGGATATCGATTATGACCTGGTGGATGCCCAGCAGGCCCGCAGAATTTTAGACCGGATCGTGGGCTACGAGCTTTCCCCCCTGCTATGGAAGAAGGTACGCCGGGGCCTGTCCGCGGGTCGTGTCCAGAGCGTGGCGACCCGGCTGGTGGTGGATCGGGAAAATGAGATTCGGGCCTTCCAGCCCAAGGAGTATTGGTCCCTGGATGTGGCGCTGAACAGAATGGGAAAGCCTGGCAGCTTTCTGGCCCATTACTGGGGCGAGGAGAAAAAGCGGGAGCTGAACAGTGAGGCGGAGACCCGGCAGGTTATGGAAGACATTACCGGGAAGCCTTTTACGGTTACGAATGTGAAGAAGGCGGAAAAGAAACGCAGTTCCGCTCCTCCTTTTACTACCTCTACCTTGCAGCAGGAGGCCTCCCGGAAGCTGGGCTTTACCCCCCGGAAGACCATGATGATCGCTCAGCAGCTCTATGAAGGCGTTGAAATCGCCGGAGAGGGCACCACGGGCCTTATCACCTACATGCGTACCGATTCTCTGCGGCTTTCCACAGAGGCAATGGCTGCGGCGGCGGATTTTATTCGCAGCCGGTACGGAGATGCCTATTATTATGGAAAGTTCCATGCGTTCAAAACCAAGGCAAACGCCCAGGACGGACATGAGGCCATCCGGCCTTCTCATGTCACCCTGGAGCCGGAACAGGTACGGGGCAGCCTGACAGCGGATCAGTATAAGCTTTACAAGCTGATCTGGAGCCGGTTCCTGGCAACCCAGATGGCAAACGCCGTCTATGATACCGTGTCCATCGATACGGAATGCGCCGGGCATGTGTTCCGCTCCAGTCATCAGAGTATGCGTTTCCCCGGCTTTATTGCCGTTTATGAGGAGGGCAGAGACGACGAAGGAGAGAGCATGGGCTCTCCGCTGCCGGATCTCAATGTGGGCGAACAGGCGACTGCCTCCAAAATCACAAAAGAACAGCACTTTACCCAGCCCCCTGCCAGGTACACCGAGGCCACCCTGGTCAAGGCCATGGAGGAAAAGGGCATCGGACGTCCTTCTACCTATGCCGCTACCATCTCCACCATTGAGGACCGGGAGTATGTGGTCAAGGAGGACAAGAGACTTGCCCCCACCGCTTTGGGTGAGATCGTCAACGGTCTTATGGTAGAGCGGTTCAACGACATTGTGGATGTGGAATTCACCGCCAATATGGAGTCCCGCTTAGACCAGGTGGAAGAGGGCAAGCAGAACTGGAAGGATCTGCTGGCGGAATTCTACGACGGCTTCAGCAAAGAGCTGCAAAGCGCGGAAGAGGCCCTGGAGGGCGTCCATCTGAAGGTGCCTGAGGAGGAGACCGACGAAGTTTGCGAGCTGTGCGGTCGGAAGATGGTTATCAAAATGGGACGCTTCGGCAAATTCCTGGCCTGTCCCGGCTTCCCGGAGTGCAAAAACGCCAAGCCTTTGGTAGAGCGTATGCCCGGTCGCTGCCCCAAATGCGGCAGCGGAATGCTGAAACGGAAGAGTAAGAAGGGCTATGCCTTCTATGCCTGTGAAAAGGGAGCGGAGTGCGGCTTTATGACCTGGGATGTACCCACGGCGGAGGATTGCCCGGAGTGCGGTCAGACCATGTTCAAAAAATCCGGAAAGGGCCGGATGAAGCCCTTCTGCGTCAATGAAAAATGCAGCCGGTTCCTGCCGGAGGATCAGCGGGGCTACTATAAAAAGAAGACCGATACGGCAGGAGAAGCTGCCGACCCCGAAAAGGAAGCAAAGGCGGCATCGCCTAAGAAGACGGCGGCAAAGAAGACTGCTGCCAAAAAGACCGCCGCAAAGACCACTGGGACCAAGACAACCAAGAAGTCCACTACCAGGAAAACGACCACAAAGAAATCTACCCAGAAGGAGAGCTGACCATGGAGGTAAAAGTCATCGGCGCGGGCCTGGCGGGCAGCGAGGCTGCCTGGCAGCTTGCCGAGCGGGGCATTTCTGTTTTGCTGTATGAAATGAAGCCTGCAAAAATGTCCCCGGCCCACCACAGTGAGGACTTTGCCGAGCTGGTTTGCTCCAACTCCCTCCGGGGAGACCGGCTGGAAAATGCGGTAGGACTGCTGAAGGAAGAGCTGCGCCGATGCGGAAGCCTGATTATGACCTGCGCGGAAGCAACCCGGGTGGAGGCAGGCGGCTGCCTGGCGGTGGACCGGCAGGGCTTTTCCCGGATGGTAACGGAAAAAATCCGGAGCCATCCCAATATCCGGGTGGTATCTCAGGAAGTGACCGAGGTGCCGGAGGGACCGGTGATTATCGCCACAGGCCCTCTGACCTCCGACGCTCTGTCAGACGCCATCGGGAAATATTTCGGACAGACCGGATATCTGCACTTTTTTGATGCTGCCGCGCCTCTGATTACGGCGGAGTCCATCGATATGAACGAAGCCTGGTGGCAGTCCCGGTATGACCGGGGCACGCCGGATTACATTAACTGTGCCATGGATCGGGAGCAGTATGAATCTTTCGTCCGGGAGCTAAGCTCCGCCCAGGAGGCGGAGGTCCACGGATTTGAGGATAAGAACGTTTTTGAAGGCTGTATGCCTGTGGAGGTCATGGCCCGCCGGGGCCTGGAGACATTGCGCTATGGTCCCCTAAAGCCTGTGGGCCTGACAGATCCCAAAACCGGGAAGGAGCCATATGCGGTGGTGCAGCTCCGTCAGGACAATGCCGCCAAAAGCGTCTTTAACCTGGTGGGTTTCCAGACCCATCTGAAATTCGGAGAGCAGAAGCGGGTATTCTCCATGATCCCCGCCCTGAAAAACGCGGAGTTTGTCCGATACGGGGTTATGCACCGCAATACCTTCCTCCAAAGTCCCAAGCTGCTGGACCGGTTTTATGCCGACCGTCGGAACCCCTTGGTTGCCTTTGCCGGACAGATGACCGGCGTGGAAGGGTATGTGGAATCCACGGCCTCCGGGTATCTGGCTGCTGTGGCAATGGCGGCAAAGGTACTCGGAAGAGAGGTTCCCCAGTTCCCCAGAACCACTGCCATCGGGGCCCTGGGGCTGTACATCAGCGACGAGAGATCAGAGCATTTCCAGCCTATGAATATTAATTTCAGCATTATTGATCCGCTGGACCGGCGGATTCGTAAAAAATCCGAAAAAAATCTTGCCATTGCGGGTCGTGCCTTAGAGACCATCGATGCCATGGTGGCAGCCGGGATTTAACAAAGAAAGAGGTGGAGCAGATGAAGATTATTCTGGACGCCATGGGCGGGGATCACGCCCCGGAAGCGGCTGTTTTGGGAGCCATTGAAGCCAATCAGACATTCCATGTGGATGTGGTTCTGGTGGGCCGGGGAGAGGCCATTCTGGAGGTTATGAGCAGCCACGGCATTTCCAATCTTCCCCAGGGCGTGGAAATCGCCAATGCCGACGATGTGGTGGATATGCACGACGACCCCGCTTCTGTGATCCACAAGCGGAAGAATTCCTCCATGATCGTGGGGCTGAAAATGCTGGCAGACGGAAAAGGGGACGCCTTTGTGTCTGCCGGTTCCACCGGCGCGCTCCTCACCGGAGCGACCCTTCTTGTCAAGCGGGTCCGGGGCATCCGCCGGGCGGCCATGGCTCCGGCAATGCCGACGAAAACAGGAGGAAAGGTCATCATCTGCGACTGCGGCGCCAATGCCGAATGCACACCGGAATTTTTGCTCCAGTTCGGTCTGGTAGGCTCTGCCTATGCCAAAAAGGTGCTGGGCATCAAAAATCCCAGGGTAGGCCTGTTAAACATCGGCACGGAGGACAGTAAGGGTACCCAGCTGCAAAAGGATGCCTATGCCCTTCTCCAGGACGCGGCGAGCAAGGGACTGGTTCATTTTACGGGCAATGTGGAAGCCCGGGCGGTACCTCTGGGAGAGGTGGATGTGGTGGTCTGCGATGGGTTCAGCGGAAATGTACTGCTCAAATCCATTGAAGGGACTGCCATGTTCATGGGCAGCATGTTGAAGAAAATGTTTAAAAAGAACATCTTTACGAAGCTTGGCTATCTGCTGTGCAAGGGCGGCGTCGGCGATATGATGAAGATGCTGGATTACCGGGAGATCGGCGGAACCCAGTTCCTGGGAATTCAGAAACCGGTAATCAAAGCACACGGCGCTTCCGATGCCCTGGCCTTCCGCAATGCGGTGGGGCAGGCTGTGACGGCTGTCGATGCAGACTTTACCAAAGAACTGACTGCCGCGCTGGCAGTCATAAAGGAGAGCGTCCATGATTAAGGATCTGGAAACAGCCATTGGCTATCGGTTTCAAAATATTAGCCTTCTTCAAAATGCCCTGACCCATTCCTCCTATGCCAATGAGCGCTGGCACAACGGCCTGCTCAGCA
>CAYRDE010000094.1:0-7076 GCA_964422935.1 uncultured Oscillospiraceae bacterium
GGAGCAGATTCTCGGCGGTGTCGCCCAGCTCGCCCAGGGCCTTGAACCACAGCTTTGCGTGCTCCTTCTCGTTCTCCGCGGTGTGCAGGAACAACGCGGCGATCTGCTCGTATCCGGCCTTCTTAGCCACGGAGGCAAAGTAGGTGTACTTGTTCCGGGCCTGGCTCTCCCCGGCGAAGGCCTCCCACAGATTCTTCTCGGTTTTGGTTCCGGCATAGGGGTTTTTGGCAGGGGCGGCGTCCTCAATCTTCACGAACTTGTCCGCGGGCTGCTTGCAGACCGGGCACTTGAAATCCGGGGTCATGGGGCCCTCGTGAACGTAACCGCAAATTGTGCATTTCCATTTTTCCATTTTGGTTTCCTCCTTATGTTCATTGAATGCAATGGTATGTAACAGTTCTTCCACCACCTCGGTGGGGATACCGGGATAGGACCGGATCTTCTCCAGGAAGGCTTTGGTATTGCCGCTGTGCAGGCGCCCCGCCTCCTTTGACGCTATTGTATCCGATCACAAGAAAAGTTCCGTGACATTATCACCCTCGTCACCGCTTTTGTTTTGGCCCGGTTCCGGCAATCTGTCTGATTTACACCCTTTGATTGTAACTCAGTTTGTCGCAAATGTCAACGCCTCACTTGACTTACGCCCCGGGGGGGACTATAATGGTTCCGGAAAGGGAGGGCGAACCATGGACTTTGAAGCCTATTTTCCCATATGGGATCAACTGAGCGCGTCCCAGAAGGACCGCATTCTAGGCAGTCTGATTTTCCGTCAGGTCCGGAAGGGGACCATTCTCCATAACGGGAGTATGGAATGCACCGGATTGCTTCTGGTCAGGCAGGGCCAGCTGCGGGCCTATATCCTCTCCGAGGAAGGGCGGGAGATTTCCCTGTACCGGCTCTTCGACCGGGATATGTGCCTGTTCTCCGCTTCCTGCATGCTGCGCTCCATTCAGTTCGATATCACCATTGAAGCGGAAAAGGACACGGACCTGTGGATCATTCCCCCGGAGATTTACAAGAGCCTGATGGAAGAATCGGCCCCGGTGGCAAATTATACCAATGAGCTGATGGCCTCCCGCTTTTCGGATGTGATGTGGCTGATGGAGCAGATTCTGTGGAAGCGCTTCGATCAGCGGCTGGCAGAATTTCTGTTGGAAGAAGCCGCCCTGGATGGCACGGACACTTTGAAGCTGACCCATGAAGCCATCGCCAATCATCTGGGCACCGCCCGGGAGGTGGTCACCCGGATGCTCCGCTACTTCCAGAACGAGGGTCTGGTAAAGCTGACCCGGGGAACCGTGGAGATCACAGACGCCAAGGGCCTGGAGCGGATGGCATAACCCACTCGCCGCCTCCGCTCTCATACAGACTTTGCTCACCGAAATGGGATCGTCCCAGTTCCATAAAAAAGCGCCAGAACCCGAAGGTTTTGGCGCTTTTCATGCGTTCTGATACCCACCACAATGCAGGAAAGCGGCTATGCCGGACTATCCGTTTCAGCTTCCCGAACTCAAAAAATCTCCGTCGCCTTTTCCATTGGCGACGGAGATTTTTTCATGGTAACAGGGCGAAACCGGAACGATTCTGGGGGGGACCATTCAGGTAACAACCATATTCCTACATTCCATAAAATGTTCTGCCATATTTTTCTGCTTCATCGTTCAGCCAGAACATTTTTTCCTTACTGGTTGCGGAAGCGCCGCTGAACCAGATTGCGTATTTCCCGGAAGGCGCATAGCGATCCATTGCAGTGCGAACAGAAGCTCTGACATCCGCTTCCGTTGCTCCAGGTGCGTTTCCAGGCCCGAATGCATCCCAACCACCGATGCAGATTATACCATAATCCTTCTTGGCTTTTTCAATGTCATTGAAGACCTGGAAGGGTTGGATTGCCTGAACGCCGATTTCGGCGTAGTCCGCAATGATAGCGTTCACGTTGCCGTCCACATGCATTTCTGCCATAATGCCCTGATCCCGGACGAAGTCAAAGATTTTCTTCTGTGCCGGTTTGATAATGCTGCGATAGGCGGCAGGGCTCATCATCAGGCCGTCTTTATTGGCGATGTGGTCCATGGTCATAACCAAATCCGGTTTGCAGTATTTAAACTGCTCTGTCATCACGTCAATATACAGATCTGCCATGGCATCCAGCATTTCCCGGCAGGCATCCGGCTCTTCCGCCAGTGCGCACAGCGCATTCTCAAAGCCCATCATGTAATGCATCTGATCCCAGAGATACCCCGCAACATAGTTATAGATGTGCTGATCGGAGCGGGCCCCGTAGAGAACCTGACCTTTTTTGAATTCCTGCTCGGTTACGGTCTTCCAGTCAACCTTACCGATATCAATTTTAGGGAAAATTTTCCGCCAGTCTTCTATTTCCTGAAGCTCAAATTTCCGTGTGTGCGTATTCACAGGCATCGGGCCAGCCAACGCACCGGTTTCCTGCTGGAATTTGACGCCAAAGCGGTCAATGTCGTATCCGGTCACAGGGTCATGGGTACGAATGCAAGCGTAAGAATTCACAAAAACGGCTGATTTGCCAAAATTTGGAACCCACTGTGGCGTTTCACCGCTCAGCAGCATCAGCATATTTTCTCTTTCGCTGATCATGTTTTTTCCTCCTTGTGCTGTGAGAGAACACTTGTCAGAATGTACCAAACGCGTTGCGGAAGCGGTCAACCTCTTCGTTGATCACCTTGTTGACCCACCAGTCCGAAGACGTACCGGCGGTGCTTGGCGGCACATTAAAGTAGCACCCGCTGGGCGCACAGGCCTGCAATGTTTTCCGGATTTCTTCCCGGAGCGCATTTTCCTCCAGCCGCCCCGCCAGGTCTTCAACGTAATAGTCGGGCGTGTTGAAGCTCATGTGATAGAGCAGCTTTCCACCGGTCTTCTTCAGCAGCATGGGCGTGTCGTTGATGTGCATACCCTGAAAGCTATCGACGCCGATTTCTACAAAATCTTCCACGATTGGTTCCAGAACGCCGCAGGAATGCTGTTCATAGAACACCCCTTTGCTGTGGCAGAGATCCGCAATCTTCTTGAGCTGGGGCTTGATCATTTCCCGCCAGAGATTCGGATTCATCTGGAGGGCACGCTGGGAACCATAATCGTCGTGATTGCGAATAATATCGGGCTTATAGTAGTCAATAAACTTTTGAATCAGGCGGCAGCGATAATCGCCCAGGGCGTCCAGCATTGCCTTGGATGCTTCCGGTTCCGCCAGCAGCGCAATCATTGCGTTTTCCATTCCCAGCAGGGCATGGAAGCGTTCAAAAATACCGCATTGCAGCAAAACGCTGTACATTTTGGTTTCCCGGATTTCCTCACCTGCGGCCTCTTCCCTGGCAAGCGCTTCCCAATCCATATTGTCCAGATCCGGAAGTACCAGATACTCTTCCCATTCCGTGACGTCCGGAATGACTCTGGGATCGCAGGGAACACCCCAGCTTTTGATGTTTTCATCATATGCGTAATTCACGCCGAACCAGTCCTGATGCATATCGCGAATGGGGCGAATCGGAACCATGGGAATCTGTGTATACAGGCCGGCATCCAGATCCGCATAATGATCCGGCTTTTCATGCGCATAGTATCGACGAATGTTTTCTTTTTCACTGATCATAGAAACTACCTCTTTCCGAAGGAGTATTGAGTCGAAAGCCGTCTGTGTGAACCGTTTCGACAGAGACGGCTTTCGTCAGTCTGCGTTCATGGAAAATGCTGCGGTTAGAAAACAAGACAAGCCAGAGGCCAAATCAGGGTAATCGCCACAATGAAGGACAGCGCCACCATGATACCGCCATATTTCACACCTTCCCCCATGGTTATGTAGCCACTGCCAAAAATCAGCGGGCAGGAGGGGTTGGCGGATGGTGTCATAAAGGCCGTGTCTGTCAGAATTGCAATCATGACGCCCAGGCCCATGACAGGAATCGTGTTGCCGGGCATCGCAATCAAAACAGGAATGAACGCGGAATATGTTATCCTGTTCTTGGAAAGAAAAGGTGTGCAAAACCTCATTCCAATTTTCTGCCCGCTCCGATGTTGCCGCATCGGGGCGGTTTTCTTTTTCGATCATGCATTCACCTCCTGATTGACGTTGCCTCTGCTCTGCGCGTCCAACATTTCCAAGAACAAAGGTAGATTCACCATGTACTTGTTGCCAAATTTGATACATGGGATGCTTCCGTCTCTGCATCCGTTACGAACAAAACACCTGGACGCACCCGTTAATCTCGCCGTGTCATCAATGCCTTGAAGAGGCGCAACGGGCATATCAACGAATTTTACAGATGGCCTCTCAATCTTCATTTTTTGCCGTCTCCTTTTCCGCTGCCAGCCGTGCGGCCCGCCGCTGCCAGTATTTACGGTTGTTCTCCCTCACCTTGTCCGGGTTTTTTCGTCTCCACTCTCGAAAATACTCCGCCCGCATTGCTCGTGCTTGTTCATCAAGCTTCTTTTCTGAAACCAAAATTTAAACTTCTTTTCTGTTGTTTTTATCTTGACAAATTGCGCTTTGCTTGATACAATCGCATTATAACACAAGGAAAACGAAAACACAAGTATTTTGCAGTTTCATATTTTATATTCAACAGAAACGCACATTTATTCTTAGGGGGGTAAAAAATGTCAAGAAAAAAAGAGCCAGCGAGCAAAACGGAAAATTATCCATTCCCCACCCGGTTGCGCAAACTCATGGAAGAAACCAAAACAACACAACGGGAGCTTGCCGTTGCTATCGGTGTACGTCCTCAAACTGTCAGCCTGTATACACAAGGGCAAAGTTTTCCAGATGTTAATGGCCTAGCAAAAATCGCTCGCCATTTTGGTATATCCGCAGATTATCTAATCGGGAACTCCAAAATGCCAAATGCAGACTTGTCCATGCAGGATATTCACAAAATAACCGGATTATCCGCAGGTGCAATTTGCAAATTACAAAATATTTTTGATACCAACCGAAAAACTGCCTTTTCAGACATCATTTCGCTACTAATTGAGGATTCTAACTCTGAATATTTTTTGCGCATTATTTGTGAATTGATTTCATGCTCCCTTGATGGTTCCAGCGAAGAAATGATTTCTGTTGATGTTGCCGGTTCAGCAATGTCACTTCCAAAAGGGAAAATGCTTAAAACAATTTTTCAGACATCTTTTGTAGACGCCTTGCCACGCATAGTGACAGAATATAAACGGCAATATGACAAAACGCCGAATCAACATACAGAAGAATATTTTGAGATGCTTCTGGCATTAAAAAAGAGAAAGGATTGCGGAGAAATCACAGAACAAGAGTTCAAAGATATCGAAAACCAGTGGCTAAAAGGGGGGCAGCGGTAATAGCAAGCATCACAAAGACATTCGATGCACAGGGAAATGTTGTTTACAAGGTTCAAGCCAGCGGCGGCAGGGGCCGCAGGGTCAAGCGGTCATGGAGACCGGAACCTGGATGGAGCGCAAAGACCATTGAGCGTGAATTAAACAAATTCGCCGCCCAACTTGAAAACGAGCTTGCCAGTGGAGCGGTTAATACAAAGCAGGAATACAAGGAAGCGGCCCGCCTTGCTGCTCTTGAAGCCGCAAAATTAAAAACCTTACGTCAATACGTCACCGGCGTTTATATGCCCACTAAAACAGCCACTTTCTCTGAAAACTCCCGGTCAAGCTACCAACGGAACCTTGATGTGCATATTCTCCCTTCCCTGGGTAATTTTCTTATGACAGATATTACACCGGCTATGATATCAAAGCTGCTTCTGGACTTTCAGAATAACGGTCACGCCCATGCATCGACGGTCAAGCTCTACAATATTCTAAACGGTATCTTTCAAATGGCTTTCTTGGATGATACCATCAAGGTCAACCCCATGATGAAGGTTAAGCGCCCTGCACCTCGTAAAGAGGAAAAGGTTCTAGATGAATCAGAAAAAGCTTATACCGTCCAACAGCTCCGCCACATCCTCCAATGCCTAGAAAATGAACCGATGAAATGGCAGGTATATATAAATCTTGTGGCTGATACAGGTATTCGGAGGGGTGAGGCTTGCGCATTGGAATGGTCTGATATTGACTGGGCAAAGGGAACAATAACGATCCGGCGAAATGCCCAGTACACACCTTCCGCTGGAGTCTACGTCACCAGTCCCAAAAATGGGAAATCCCGGACGGTGGATGTTGGGTCAGACGTGCTAAGGCTCCTGCGTCAGCTTCGTATAGAACAGGCAGGAAAGGCCATCAGCCGGTATGTGTTCACCCAGGACAGCAGCCCCGATCTCATGCACCCTCAGAGCCCGACACGGTACTTTAAGAAGTTCGGGCAGCGGTACGGGATAGAAGGTTTTCACCCGCACAAACTCAGGCACACCTCCGCAAGCATCGCTATCACCAACGGGGCGGACGTGGTCAGCGTTTCGGAAAGATTAGGCCACTCAGATACAGCGGTCACGCTCCGAATGTATGCCCATGCCAACGAGGAAAGCATAAGGCGGGCCGGTCAGGTTGTCCGGGACGCTCTCAAAGCACAGGGTCAATAATAGTTCATTGGGGGGGGAATTTTTTGAAAGCCTTTTATCATGCTACGCCGGAAAGAAACGTCAAAAGTATTCTTGCAACTGGTTTGCGCCCATCAGCAGATGGATATGTGTATTTAGCGGAAAGCATTGATGATGCAAAAAAATTTTTATTCTTTGAACAATCGAATGTCTGGATATTTTCTGTGAAGATTAGCAGGCAGGATGCGCAGAATATTGACGAAACATTTGATCACTCCGCGATGTTCTATTCCTGCCGCGCATTTGGCTATAAGGGAACCATCCCAGCAAGCAAAATACACCCTATCGCAATATTGCATAAACAGTAAAAACATCTGCGAAAAAATCTCAAACAAGAAAAAACCGGGCAGGAAATCCCCTACCCGGTTTTCGTTTCAACCCAATGTTGCGCCTTTTGTTGCGCCTTTTCAAAAAAGTATCATTTCGCCTTATCCTCAATTTTGTTCAAAAAGTTCGGCAAGTAAAAGAAAGCCACCTGATTCACAAAGAATCAGGTGGTTAAAAGTTGGAGCTGCTAGC
>CAYRDE010000095.1:0-7071 GCA_964422935.1 uncultured Oscillospiraceae bacterium
TGTCCGGCCGCAGACGATTTATTCAGAGTTTCCTTAGGAGGGGACGACAAATCGTAACTATACGGAGGATAAATAATGTTTCCAGATAAAATGACTGCGCTGCTGGAATTGGAAACAGCCAGAAAAATGAACCCAGGCCTTTGGGTTGAACACGTTAAAAACGTTGCATACGCTGCAAAAATCATTGCCGAAAACGCAGGAATGAACGAAGAAAAGGCTTATGTCCTCGGCTTACTACATGATATTGGAAGAAGAACGGGAATCGCACAGGTTAGACATATCATTGACGGTTATGATTATGCTATCGCAAAGGGATGGGATGAAGTTGCCAGGATTTGTCTCACCCACTCTTTTCCCGTAAAAGACATAGATGCGGATATCGGGAAAAAGGATATTACACCCGAACAATACGCATTTATAAAGAAATATATAGAAGATATTGAATACGACGATTATGATAAATTGATTATCCTTTGCGATGCGTTGGCTGACGCTAACGGGTGTTGCATTTTAGAAAAGCGCTTTGTTGATACAACGAGAAGATATGGCATTTTCCCGTTTACGCTTGATCGTTGGAATAAAACCTATGAGTATAAGGAACATTTTGAAAACATGATCGGTAAGTCTATCTATGCGTTATTGCCGGATATTGAAAAGTGTATTTATAAATAAATTCCAGTTACTGCATTTATTTCAGGATAACAGGTGGGTTGCAGGTGTACCGCAAACCTTATCCCTATTGAAATAGTCTTACCGATTTTTTGTAATCGGTAAGACTTTTTTATTTCTGGTCCTCTGTCAAGAGTGGTGTTGAGACAAAAATGCAGGGCAGTCTATGCGGCGGTATTGTCCGCAAGGGATTTTGATTTCGGGTAACAGAGCTGGCTGTGGGAATACAAAACGTCGGGAAACGCAAGTACAAAAATAACACGCCGAAATTCCAAATGTTAATCTGCGTTGCTTGCAGCAATGGGCAGTTTCTCGTATAATACCGGTGACACCAAAAAGGAGGTTGCTCATAATGTTAAACGAAAATATAAAATCAATCCGAAAATCAAAGGGACTTTCGCAGGAGGAACTTGCCATCAAGCTGAATGTGGTACGACAAACAATCTCTAAATGGGAACAAGGCATGTCGGTTCCCGATTCTGATATGCTGATCTCTATTTCGGAAGTTCTGGAAACACCTGTAAGCGTTTTGCTGGGAGAAACGATTGTTTTGCCCAATGCCGATGACCTGAAAGCCATTTCCGAAAAACTGGAAGTAATTAACCTGCAGCTTGCGCAAAGGCGGAAAACAGGAAGGAAAATACTCTGTTGGCTGCTTATCTCCCTGTGTCTCATTCTCGTCATGGTTTTTGCGGCTCTGTGCGTATTAAACAGCCCCTACCTGGGTTGGGACTACCATGACCCTGAATTCGCTGTTGCGGGAGTCGCTTTTCACGCGTTTGAATGGCTGTTCGTCAGATCAGCACCAATTATCCTCATAGGATCAATCATAGGGATCTTTTTGATACGGAAGAAAAAGTAAAATTACCGCATTTGGGCGGACAGTGATGGATGTTACAGCAGTATGGGTTGAATCTGTCTTCCTTCCAGCGCTTCCTCCAGGGTCTGAGGCAGCCTTTCGAAGTCTGCCACCAAACTGGTCGGCTTTCCAATGGCATCATCCTGACCAAAGGGCACAAAGTAATAGTGCTTTCTGGCAAGGAGCCTTCCGATATTTTCCGCTGCACCAGCCAGCCCGTCATTGGTGGAAACCGCTACCACAATGGGTCTGGCGTTTCTCAGGTGGCTTTTTGCTGCCATTGTCACAGGCGTATCCGCAATGGAATGGGCCAGTTTTGCCAGAGTATTGCCGGTACAGGGCGCGATTATCAGCGCGTCCAGCATCTTTTTCGGGCCAATGGGTTCTGCCTGGGCGATGGTGTGCAGGGGCTCTCCGCCGCAAATCT
Organism: uncultured Oscillospiraceae bacterium; assembly: GCA_964422935.1. GTDB lineage: Bacteria > Bacillota > Clostridia > Oscillospirales > Oscillospiraceae > Faecousia. The sequence continues at coordinate 1,956 of CAYRDE010000095.1, forward strand.
CCCGAATACGTGCAATGTGTTCGTCAGCCGTTCCGAACCGGCTGTCAATGGTATAGGATGCATCCGATAAAATAGGCGTTATCTGGTAATCCCGACTCAGCAGCTCCATAATGGGAAATACCTTGGAATATGTACAAAACGAGCCGCACATGGCAAATCCAATATTCATTTTCCCTCTCCCCTCAATTCTTCTATTATTGTCCTTGCAATCAGTCTGCCGGAGGATTCCGGCGCATGAATTCCGGGCAGTCCCCTGGCCCAGATCACATCTTCGCCTGCCAGTCCCCTTTGGGATGCCAGATCAATTTTCAGGCAGGAAGCACATCTGTGTAAAGCCTCCCGAGGCACTACCTCTTCCGGCGCTGTATTAAAGATCAGGCGATATTGGGGCAGCCTCTCCACCATCGCCCCAGTATCCACCGCTTCATATCCCAGTGCTGTCAGCATGGCACGGTCGGCGGCTTTTCTGGCGCACACCGTAACCTGTACACCCAAAGCTTTCAGCATTTTCCCCAGGCACTTGCCGATCCGTCCCCATCCGATGACCAGGGTCGGGCATTCTCCGAAGACAATCGGCAGTCTTTCCGCCGCAACCCGAAGGGCACAATCTGCCGTAATCGCGGCGTTTTCTGCCACATACGCAGGGTTCTGGAGCAAATCCATCACGCGATATTCCGTAAGTGCCTGGTGCTGTAAATTTCCGCCCACCACCACAACATCCGGCGGCAGCATGGCAAGAATGGTTTCAATTGCTCCCCCGCTCCGAAGGAAACCCTTAGGATCAAAGCTCGGTACATCCAGCAGCAGGTGGGTTACCTCCGGACTGGGATGATCGATCACGGGAATGCCGGAAGCCTTCAGGCAATCCGCGGCATAGCGGTTTGCCAGGGTGTCTCCGGCTGGGTAAATCAGAATGGATTCCATCCGCATCACTCCTTTGCGCCAGAATATGCCGGGTTTGCTCCCTTGGTGCTTGATTTTTTACGGAAAACCGGTATAATGTTTTCAAGAGGTGAGGCATGTGCAGCGTTTTGGTTACCTACATGATATGATGGATGTGAAAATCCTGATTCTGTTCATTATGGCCCGGGTCAAGTACCCTGTAGACATTCAGCAAATCTATGAGCTATGCTATCAGGATGACAGTCTGAGCTACTTTGATGTCTGTACCGCCGTGCCGGAAATGGTTGCGTCCGGACATCTGGAAAAAACGGAAGACGAGAAATATGTCATTACCGACAAGGGCCGGGAAGACGGCGAAACCACAAAGAACGACATTGCCTACAGCGTAAAGCAGAATGCGGAAAACGCCATTGACAGCTTTAACCGCCAGGTACATCGAAGCAGCTTTGTAAAGACCCGGATCGAGGCCCATGAAAACGGAGAATACAGCGTAATCATGTGCCTCAGCGATGCTATGGGCACCCTGATGACGATGGAGCTGACTGCTCCGGACAGGCGTCAGGCCCTGCGGTTAAGCCGTCTGTTTGAAAAGAAAGCGGAGGCCGTATACAACCTGACCATGGCAGAGCTTTTGGACGAAGAAGACGAAATGGAATAAAAGGTGCCCAGCTTCCTTTAGGAAGCTGGGCGAATTCTTTTTCCGATAATTACAGTGCTTTCAGCACAGCCAGCAGGAAATCCCAGGTACGCTTGGTGGAAGCGATATCCAACTTCTCCCGGCTGGTATGGATGTCATACATCTGAGGCCCCATGGAAATGCAGTCAAGACCCGGCAGCTTTTCCCCAAACAGGCCGCATTCCAGACCGGCATGGATGGCAAGAACCTCCGGCTCCTTCTGGAACATATCCTTGTATACCTGAACCATGATGTCCCGAAGATGGGAGTCCTTCCGGAATTCCCAGGCAGGGTATTCTCCCCCCACAGTGAAGGAGGCATCATAGAATCCCGCAAGGGTTTTCAGCTGCTCCAGCAGCTCTTCCTTCTCGGCATTGACACTGCTCCGAACGGAGAAGGTGACACTCAGACGCTCTCCCAGCTTCACAATACCCATATTCAAGCTGGTCTGTACCAGTCCGTCAATGTCCTTGCTCCAGGCCTGAACGCCGTTAGGGGCGGCACACAGAAGGCCAATGACCTTAGCCGTGGACTCCGTGGAAAGGCTGTTGCCTCCCAATGCATCCACATCAAAGGCCTGGATGGAAGCTTCCGGCTCGTCGTACTTTTCCCGGATCTCTGCCTGGAGCGTTTCCGCAATGGCGTTAATCCGCTCCAGCTGAATGCCCATGGCTACCAGAGTCGCCTGACAGGTATGGGGAATGGCGTTGTCCTTGCTGCCGCCGGAGAGGCTGGTCAGGCACAGGGGCATAAGATTTTGAATCCGGGACATAAATTCGCCCATAACCTTGTTGGCATTGGCACGGTTCTTATGGATTTCCGCACCGGAGTGACCGCCCTGAAGGCCGGACACACTGAGCCGGATGCAGGGGCCATAGACAGCCTTCCGCTCCACCGGCAGGGAGACGACCGCATGGGCGCCGCCGGCACAGGACACCGTAAAAATACCCTCGTCCTCGCTGTCCAGGTTGATCATGGTACGGCCCTTCAGCTCAGAAAGATCAATGACATTGGCGCCCAGCAGGCCCACTTCCTCGTCTACGGTAATGATCACTTCCAGAGGCGGGTGGGGAATGGTTTTATCCGCCAGCAGCGCCAGTCCATAAGCGACGGCAATGCCGTCATCGCCGCCCAGGGTCGTACCCTTGGCAAAGACATATGTCCCGTCGTGGGTCACGTCCAGGCCTTCGGTGGTCATATCCAGGGTCACGCCAGGGTCCTTGTCACAGACCATATCCATATGGCCCTGTAAAATTACAGGAGCATGGTCTTCCATACCGCAGGTGCCCTCTCCGAAGAGGATCACATTGTTCGCTTCATCCTGAATATACTTTAAACCCTTTGCTTTCGCAAATTCCACCAGATAGTCCGATATCTGTTTTGTATTATGAGAGCCATGTGGAATGGCACAGATATCTTCAAAATAGCCAAACACACCGGCAGGCTCTAAGCCCGCAAGCTTTCTTGCTTCCATGACTTGTCACTCCTTATATGATACAAATGATTTTGGATTACGGCAACAGTATAGCACAGCTTTCTGGAAAAATCTACCCAAATTGGTTATGAAAACCCGGTAAAAATTTGGTATAAGCAACCTTTTTCCAATTGTCAAAGGAAAAACCACCATACTTTTCTCTCAAAGAGATACTAATCAAACCGCGTACACCAGCTTTTTGAATTGTAGGCCTCAAAGCACATACGGATTTGCTCTTCATTGGTTTTTTCCAGCGCAAGCTCCGGCAGTTCCGTCATGGCAAAGTACCCGCTTTCCGTGGTTTCCAAATTCGCCGCAAATTCACCACCAATCACACTGCACAGGAAAAAGATTTTGCATATCTTATAGGCATAAACCGGCAGATTGTGCTTTTCCCGATCCTGTACCGCAATTACCAGATCGGCTGTTACATCCAGCCCGGCTTCTTCCTTCACTTCCTTGATAATGTTTTCCTTCACGGAGAGATTCACATCCACCCAGCCCCCAGGCAGCGCCCAGGTGCCGTTCCTTTCTTTTACCAGAAGGATTTTCCCCTCCCGGAAAATTGCGGCACGGCTGTCAAGCTTTGGGGTTTGATATCCGACTTCGCTGCAAAACAGATTTTTTGCCTTTTCCAGGGAAATGTCTGCCTGGTGTGCAATCATTTCTGCGGCGATTTCCCGGATTCTCTCATATCGTTCCCGGTCAAAGGGGTCCTTTCCGTAAAAAAGGCCCGCCTGACCAATACTTTGCAGTTCCACCGCCCATTGCAGCCACATATCCTTAGGATTCATTATTATCCCCCCGTTGTCTGAATCACCAACCTCTATACAGTCGGCTTTTTGTGCTCTCCCTGGGCAACGATTCGGAAGAATTTTGCCATCAATGGAAGGTAGGTTGCGGCAAATACGGTCCCTGCCACCCAGGAGGCAGCTTTCTTCTCTTTCGGCGGCAGCGAAATACCGATCAACACGCCCATGGATGCCAGGCAGAACTTGATCATGGCTAAGTCCTTCCAATCGCTCTGCTGTATATAGGCGTTCGCATAGTCAAATAGCTTTTTCATAGCAACTCCTCCCGATTCTTCGTATTGTCCCACCAGCATGGATCTATGTCTATGATACCATAAGTTTCCGGATTATCAATGCTAAAGTCCTTTTTCTTCGTTTTCGAAAACGCCAAAAAGAAAGCAAGCAGGCTGTGTAAAATGCACAGCCTGCTTATCTTTGGGACAATACCGTCCCCTACCTCTGAAAATCAAACCAAGCTCAATGCCAGGGTCAGAATAACCCAGGCAGCGGCAATCCACTTGGTGGACGTTGCCAGGATATGATCCATGCCGCCCTTATTCTTGCTCAGATAAGAATCGGACGCACCGGTCAGAGCGCCGGATAGACCAGCTTCCTTGCCGGACTGCAGCAGAACAACCACGATCAGCGCAATGCTGCACAGCGTCTCCAGTACAATCAGAATCGTTTCAAGTACACCCATTTTTCTTAACCTCCCTCCGCATTCATTCGCGGACAAAAATGGAATTTTTTATCAAAAATACACATTTGTCATGTGACAGCCCATATACTATAGCATATTGGTGTCAGAATATCAAGTATTATTTCGATATTCTTTACTCACTTATTTCTGCACCCAGTTGCCGGTGGCGAGGCAGTTAAGATATGCCTCAATAAAGGGGTCCAAAGCGCCATCCATGACGGCATTGACATTGGAGGTCTCACAGCCGGTACGGGTATCCTTCACCAGCGTATAGGGCATGAAAACGTAGTTGCGAATCTGGCTGCCCCATTCGATCTTCTGCTGGACACCCTTAATGTCTGCGATGTTTGCCAGATGCTCCCGCTCTCGGATTTCCACCAGCTTACTGCGCAGCATCTTCAAACAGGTTTCCTTGTTCTGGAACTGGCTCCGCTCGGTCTGGCAGGACACCACAATGCCCGTGGCCTTATGAATCAGGCGGACGGCGGAGGAAGTCTTGTTGATGTGCTGACCACCTGCGCCGGAGGAACGGTAAACCTGCATCTCATAGTCCTCCTGCCGGATCTCAAAGT
>CAYRDE010000096.1:0-7027 GCA_964422935.1 uncultured Oscillospiraceae bacterium
CTATGACGGCATGGCAATTGCCAGGGCTGTGCTGGAATACTGCGCCAGTCCCAGGCGTTTGGGGGCAAAGACATTGTTTGCCACCCACTACCATGAGCTTGCCACCATGGAAGAAAAGCTTCCCAATGTCAAAAACTATAACATCGCCGTAAAAAAGCGGGGGGATCAGATGATCTTCCTGCGGAAAATCGTCCCCGGGGCCACCGATGACAGTTATGGCATTGAAGTGGCGAAGCTTGCGGGAATCCCCAATGTGGTGATTCAGCGGGCCCGGGAGATTCTCAACGAGCTGGAGGAGGAAGGCGTCTCCGCCCCGCCGGCCCCGGCGAAAGCACCGGAGGATCAGGTCAGCATGATGGATCTGACGGGGCAGCAGGTTCTCTCCGCCCTGTCCGCCATTACGGTGGAGACTTTGACTCCCATTGAAGCCATGAACGAGCTGTATAAGCTGAAAAAAATGTTAAGTTGAGCGTGTTATGAAGAAAGCATCTTTTTGCCATTCCCTGTCCAGTGGAGAAAACCTGAACGGCGCTCTCTATCTGGCCTTTGAGTTGCTGTGTCTGCCCAGCCTTTTGCGCTGGTGCAACGGTCAGCTTCATCCGGGTCTCAGCACCGCGGAGCTGAATTTTGTCTATTATCTGATAAACTTCCTGGCAGTTCTCCTAATCTTTCACGATTTTCTGGGCCATAATTTAAAGCAGGTCACCCAGCACCCCGCCTACTTCTGTCAGGCGGTGATCCTGGGCCTTGCTGCCTACTATGCCTGCTTCTATGCCGTGGACTATCTTATGGAGCTACTGGTTCCCAGCTTCTCCAACTACAATGACGCAGCCATTGCCGACATGCGTCGGGGCAGCTCCTTTTTAATGCTGGTGGGCACCGTGATTCTGGTACCGCCTGCGGAGGAATGCTTTTTCCGGGGGTTAATCTTCCGGAACCTCTATGGGAAATCCCATTGGGCTGCCTACCTGGTATCCATCATTGCCTTTGCCGCCATCCACATCTTAGGCTACATTGGCCTTTACTCCCCTTTGGAGCTGATTATGGCGGTGCTCCAGTATTTGCCCGCGGGGCTGTGTCTGGCCTGGGCTTACATCAAGTCCGGCACCATCTTTGCCCCCATCGTCATCCATGCCTGCATCAATTACCTGACCATTCAAAGATTGAGGTAGCCCTATGCCAAAGATCATCCAGTTATCCCCCCATATTGCCAATCTGATTGCCGCCGGTGAGGTGGTGGAACGGCCTGCCTCCGTTGTCAAGGAGCTTCTGGAAAACGCTGTAGACGCCGGGGCCTCCAAAATTACCGTGGAGATCCGGGACGGGGGCATGACCTTCCTGCGGGTCACGGACAATGGCTGCGGCATGTCCCCGGAGGACGCCCGCACCGCCTTTCAGCGTCACGCCACCTCCAAGCTCCGCTGCGCCGAAGACCTGGCTGCCATTGGTACCATGGGCTTCCGGGGAGAGGCCCTGGCTGCCATTGCCTCCGTCAGCCGCATCCAGCTTCTGACCAAAACCCCCGGCTCTCTTTCCGGCACCAGTCTCCATCTGGAAGCGGGGGAGATCACCGAAGCAAGCGAAGCAGGCTGCCCCGACGGCACCACCATTCTGATCCGGGACCTGTTTTACAACACGCCCGCCCGGATGAAGTTTATGAAGTCCGACACTGTGGAGGGTTCCCGGGTGGCTTCTGCCGTCCAGCTTCAGGCCCTGGCCCATCCGGAGGTTTCCATTCAGTTTCTCAGGGATGGGAAAACCGTGCTTTCCACGCCGGGCACCGGCGGCCTCCAGGCGGCAGTATACTGTGTCTATGGTCGGGAGTGCGCCCAGATGGTGGAGGTTCGCTCCCGGTGGGAGAATTACTCGCTGACCGGCTTTGTCTCCAAGCCCACCGATTCCCGGCCCAGCCGGAGTCTGCAAACCTTTTTCGTCAACAACCGCCCGGTCAAGTCCGCTCTTCTGGTAAGCGCCCTGGAGGAAGCCTACCGCAACCAGATCATGGTGGGGAAATTTCCCGCCTGCGTATTGCATCTGACCCTCCCGCCGGGAGCGGTGGATGTGAATGTCCACCCCGCCAAAACCGAGGTGAAGTTCCTCTCCGAAAAAGCGGTGTTTGACTGTGTACACTATGGCGTTTTGGGCGCTCTGAATCAGAAATCCGACCGACCTCCGGTGAAGTTTTCCTCCCAGGCAGCACCCGCTGCCCCTGCCGTCCCCGCCTGTCAGCCTACCATAAAGAAGGATGAGGCTCCCGCCAAAAAGGAGACCTTCTTCCGTACCATGACAGCAGAGGAATTTAAGACCTTCTCCGCCGCCATTGGGGATGCTCCCCGACCAAAGCCGGAAGCGGCCCTGGCTGCCGCCTCCAGAATGGAACGGCCTGCCAATATGCCTCTGCGGGAGTTTGTCAAGCTCCCCGAGGTACGCTCGGACATTCCCGCCCCCAAAAATCCCCCGGCTCCTGAGGCCAATGCCCCACAGACCCAGGCCCAGCCCACGGCCAAACCGGAAGCAGCGCCTGTGGAAATGGAGCAGACCGCTCTGGAAATGCCCCAGGTGCCGGACTGGCGTCTGGTGGGAGAGCTGTACCATACCTATATTCTGGTGGAACAGGGCCAGGAGGCCTTCCTGATTGATAAGCACGCCGCCCATGAGCGGATTCTGTTTGAAAAGCTGAAAGAAAACCAGGAGGGCATCACCGCCCAGTCCCTCCTTACCCCCATTCCCGTCCGGTTAAATCCCGCCGCTCTGGGCGAGCTGCTGGCAAACACGGACATGCTGGACGAATTGGGTTTTGCCGTGGAGGAATTCGGAGAAAACACCCTGCTTCTCCGGCAGATTCCCATGGACTTATCTCCGGAGGATGCCCAGGACGCCATTGAGGCCCTTGCCGCCGACCTGTTAAAAGGCCGTCGGGAGCAGAAGGACACCGTCCGGGATACCCTTCTTCACACCGTGGCCTGTAAGGCCGCCATCAAGGCCGGATGGCACAATGATGAACAGGAGCTTCTGGCGGTCGCCAAGGCCGTCATGGAGCGGGAGGACCTGAAATACTGTCCCCATGGTCGTCCCATCTGCATTACCTTAAGCAAAAAGCAGCTGGAAAAGCAGTTCAAACGCGCCTGACGGCTTCGGAGGTTCCTATGAATTCAATTATCTGTATTGCCGGGCCCACCGCTTCCGGAAAAACCGCCCTTGCCGTGGCCCTTGCCAGGGAAACAAACGGCGAGGTCATCTCCTGCGACTCCATGCAGGTGTACAGGGGCATGGACATCGGCACCGCCAAGCCCACCCCGGAAGAAATGGATGGGATTCCCCACCATATGATCGACGTGGCAGAACCGGAGGAGGACTTTTCCGTCAGCCGATATTGTGAGATGGCAGCTCCCATCCTGGACGATATTCTGGCCCGGGGAAAAACCGCCATTGTCTGCGGCGGCACGGGGCTGTACATGGACTGCCTCATGCGGGGCAATGCCTTCGCCCCCTTCCCTTCCACCGGCGTCCGGGAGGCCCTGGAAGCCCGGGCAGACCGGGAGGGCATCGAGGGGATTCTCTCGGAGCTGAACCGGGTGGACCCGGACGCCGCCGCCCGTCTCCACCCCTCGGACCGGAAACGGATCATCCGGGCCATGGAAGTCTATCAGGAAACCGGCGAAACCATCACCGCGCATAACCGCCGTACCCAGGCCATTCCCCCCAGGTACCAGCCTCTCTGGCTGGGGTTGGATTTCACTCAGCGGGAGGAACTGTACCGCCGCATTGACCTGCGGGTGGAGAAAATGCTGGAAATGGGCCTCATCGAGGAAATCAGGGCTTTGCTTGCCAGAGGCATTTCTCCGAAATGCACCGCCATGCAGGCCATCGGCTACAAGGAGTTCGTCGCCGCCCTGATCGGTCAGGGGAATCTGAATTACGCGGCCCAGGAGGTGTGCAAGTCCTCCCGCCACTATGCCAAGCGGCAAAAAACTTGGTTCCGCCGGAACCAGGCCATCCACTGGATTCTCCGCACCGCTGACATGGGAAACCCGGAAATTTTTACCTGCGCCCGACAGGTTCTTCGGGAATTTGACAACTGAAATCTGCTAACATGTGTTCATCTTGAAATCACAGAAAGAAGGGTTACATATGTCTGAAGCAGCAAATTTGCAGGACGCCATTTTAAATGAGGTCCGCCGGGACAAGGTTCCGGTCACTTTATTTCTGATGAATGGCTTCCAGCTCCGGGGGATCATCACCGGCTTTGACAGCTTTGTGGTGGTTCTGGTGTCTGACGGCAAGCAGCAGATGATCTACAAGCATGCCATCTCCACCCTGGCCCCCATGAAGCCTTTAAAAGCCGCGGCTATCACCGCGTAACGCAAACGGGCGACGGAGCTGCTTCCGCCGCCCGTTTGTCTGCATCCCCATCTCCATACATAGAAAGAAGGAACCCACCATGTCCATCGCTGAAAACGTTGCCCGAATCCGGGCGGAAATGGAGCAGGCAGCTTTGTCCTGCGGCAGAGATCCCAGAGAAATCAAGCTCTGCGCCGCCACAAAAATGAACGATGCCGAAGCCGTTCGTCAGGCAATCCGGGCCGGTGTGGACTGCTGCGGCGAGAACCGGGTCCAGGAGCTGACAGAAAAATTAAAGCAGAATGCCTACGAAGGCGCCCCGGTCCATTTCATCGGTCACCTGCAAACCAATAAGGTTCGCCAGGTGGTGGGAAAGGTTTCCCTCATCCAGAGCGTGGACTCTGTCCGTCTGCTTACCGCCATCAACCGCGAGGCACAGCGTCAGGACATCATCCAGGATATCCTCCTGGAAGTAAACGTTGGGCAGGAGGCCAGCAAGTCCGGTTTTGCCCTGGATGAAATCCTTCCTCTGGTGGAAAATTCTGTACAATTTTCAAACATATGTATCAGGGGACTCATGGCTATTCCTCCAATTTCGCATATTTCGGGAGAAAATCGAAAGTTTTTTCAAAAAATGTTCCAATTAAGTGTTGACATCAAGAACAAAATAGACGATAATGTCAAGGTGGACTGTTTGTCCATGGGTATGTCCGGGGACTTCCCGGACGCCATTGCCTGTGGCAGTACCATGGTCAGAATCGGCACCGCCATTTTCGGCGCCAGGAATTATGCCACGAATCCATCAAACTGATGTGAACATATATTAGGAGGAAAGATAGAATGAGTTTATGGGATAATGTAAAGAAATTTGCCCAGCCCTATTCCGACAGCGATTATGACGATTACGATGAGGACGAAGAATACCTCGATGAATATGAGGAAGAACCCGCTCCCGCCCGCCGCAGCCCCCGCCGTGCCCCAGCCCCCGCTCCCGCTCCGGAAGAGGAAGATGAGGAAGCCGCGGATTACGGCTTCGGTGTCTCCACCGTCGGCACTTCTTCTGCCGCCCCCGCTTCCGGCTTCTCCGGTCAGGTTCTGAATATGAGCGGCAGTTCCTCCGCCAGCAAGCAGGAGGTTGTACTGTTCCGTCCGGGCAGCTTCAACGACACCTCGAAGGCCGCCGACGATCTCCGGGCCCACAAGGCCGTGATCGTCAACATGGAAAACGTAGATAAGGCTATGGCCCGCCGTGTGGTGGACTTCCTGTCCGGCTGTGTCTATGCCCTGGACGGCGATGTGAAGAAGATTGCCCAGTCCGCATACCTGTTCTGTCCCCACAATATGGACATTGTGGGTGATCTGGAAGCCCTCCAGGCTGAGGTAGAGAGTTACGTCTAACTTCTCCTGCCTCCCCTATTTCTTCTGACTTTTCGCATGCCGGTTCTTTTTGCCGGTGTGCTGATGGAAAATACTAACAGATAGGAAGGAAATACGCTATGTTTACTCCCCAGCAAATTGATCAGATTTCTTTCGGCAGATCTACCTTCGGCGGCTACGATATGCAGCAGGTCGATGAGTTTCTGGAGCCTTTAACCGAAGACTATGTCACCTTGTACAAGGAAAACGCCCTGCTGAAAAGCAAGATGCGGGTTCTGGTGGGCAAGCTGGAAGAATACCGCAAGAACGAGGCTTCCATGAAGGAAGCGGTAGTCAACGCCCAGAAGACCTGTGACAAGATGGTTCTGGAAGCCGAGGCCAAGTGCAACAAGATGCTCAGCGATGCCAGCGCCGCCGCGGCTGCCAAGGCTGCCGCCCCCGTTGCGGCTCCCGCCTATGTCTCTGCGGACACCGATGCTCTGGTTGCCGCTGAGAACGCCCGGGTGGAAAACGCCCGGAAGACCGCTTCCGCCAAAATTGTTGAACTTCAGGATCAGCTCCGCACCTGCATCCAGGCTTTGGAGCGGATCAAAAGCGCCAATGCCCCGGCTGCTCCCGTGGCTCCCGTTGCGGCTCCTGTTACGCCTGCCGCTCCTGTTGCGGCTCCCGCCCCGAAGGCCGCTCCCGCAGAGGATGTGGCTGACCAGATTGCCCAGAGCGTAGAGGCCATTGTGGGCACCACCGTGGATCACGCTCCCAAGGCGGCCCCCAAGCATCCTACCGCCAATGATTCCACCACCAGCAAGTTCGCCAGCCTGAACCTGCAGTTTGGTCGGAACTACGATCCCAAGAGCCGGTAAAACCCATTTGATATTCCCAATGCCGTGACGAGGACAGGAAGAGAACTTCACCGCTTTCAGAGAGCTGCCGGAAAGGTGCAAGGCAGTAAGCTGGCCCTTCTCTTTATCACCTCCGAGCAGCGCTCCGAACCTGCCCAGGGCAGCAGTAGACAGCGCCGGTTGCGCCCCCGATACAGGGCAAAAGAGTGTCGGCGTTACGCCGGAACGAGAGTGGTACCGCAGAGGTTACAATGTGCCTTTGTCTCTTATTGCAGGAGACAAAGGCACTTTTATTATGTATTATCAATGGAGGTAAGATTTTCCCATGGACTATAAAAACACCATCATCACCCCGAAGACATCCTTCCCCATGAAGGCCGGTCTTCCCGCCCGGGAGCCGGGTATGCTGAATAATTGGCAGGAGCAGGACCTGTACAACGCCATGCTGGAGAAGAACAAGGACCTTCCCC
>CAYRDE010000097.1:0-7024 GCA_964422935.1 uncultured Oscillospiraceae bacterium
AAAAGCGTGGTTTTAAGTTTGTGGGCAGTACGATTGTATATGCTTATATGCAAGCCATCGGCATTGTAAATGACCATGTAAAAAAATGTTATCTATATGCATCCGAATAATGAAATGCCAACTTCCAATTTATCGAACTAAACAACAGAACAACTTTTACCAGCATCGGTTAGAAATAGCCGGTGCTGTTTTTATGCCCTGAAGGAGGTGATCACAACGATTCCAATCCTATATCCGCCGAACGCCTCCGACTTTTCCACATTTGGTATCGGCGCTCTGACAGACACTGTTTCCTGTGAGGTTACAGAGGAGCGAAACGGTCTGTTAGAGTGCTTGCTTAAATATCCCATCACGGGTCAGCACTACGGCAGGATTGCAAAAGAGTGCATCATCAAGGCAAAGCCAAACGATACGGCAAAACCACAGGCGTTCCGCATCTACCGCATCACAAAGCCCCTAAACGGTATTGTGAGCATTTACGGTCAGCATATCAGCTACGACCTTGCCAATGTCCCTGTGATGCCTTTTGCCACGGCGAGCCGCTCGCCGCAGCTTATTCTGAATCAGCTTCTTGCCGGGGACAGCCGCTTTACAGGGTGGACGGATTATTCGGAGGCAAAACCGTTCACGGTTACACAGCCGAAAAGTGTCCGTGCCTGTCTCGGCGGTTCGGAAGGCTCTATGCTTTCCAAATGGCACGGCGAGTTTGAATGGGACAATTTCACGGTCAAATTTCATACCCACCGTGGGCAGAAAACCGGTGTGGTCATCGAATACGGCAAGAACCTAACCGCTTTGGAGCAGGACGAGGACAACAGCGGCGTATATACACAGCTTCTGCCGTATGCCGTGTTCACAGCGGAGGGTTCAGATACTGCTCCGCATAGGCAACGCCCGCATCCGTTAACCAGATGCTCTTCTCCTCCACGATACAATCCCGATCCGGCTCCAGGGTTGACACGAAAAAATCTGCCATTTCATGCAGATTTGAACTCACCCGGGGTACGCCGGATATCACAAGTGGCATTGTCGCCGCGTCCAGAAGCACCATATCGGCCTCATCAACGATGACATAGTAAAACTCCCGCATAAACCGGTCCTGGGCGCGGGACACAAGATGATTCAGCAGATAATCAAAGCCCAGTGCCCCATGGGTGGTATAGACAATATCCGCCTGATAAATCCGGCGTTTTTCCTCGTTTCCAAGATACTCCTGATCCTCCGATTTTACGCCTGCCTGCACACGCATCCCAAGAAACGCGTACACAGGCGCCATTTCCTCGGCATCACGCCGTGCCAGATAATCATTGGCCGTCACCAGTATGACGCTTTTTCCGGTAAGTGCGTTCAGATACAGTGGCATTGTCGCCATCAGGGTCTTGCCCTCACCTGCGTTCATCTCTGTCAGATACCCATAATGCAGCGCGATGGCACCAAGAATCTGGCAGTCATAGGGTTCCATGCCAAGAACCCGCCGATCCGCTTCACATACCACTGCGTAGACCTCCGGCAGGAGCGCTTCCAGGGAAGCACCCTTTGCAATACGGCTTTTCCATTCCGCCGTTTTGGCCCGCAGCTCTTCGTCTCTGAGTTTTTTTGCCCAGAGCAGGTCTTTTTTTATTTTTTTTAGGATACGATAAAGCTTTCTATTCCCCATCTGTTAATTCCGCTATTATCATGGCACTAAAATGAACTTCCCTTACTCCGCCGTTGATTAACTGAATCTCGTAATGAAAGGTATCCTCCGGGCACTGAAAATCTCCTTCGCCGTCTCTGATGAGCTGACTTCCCACTTCTTCCTCCCGACGATTGAAAAAGAGAATTCTCAGCAGCAGTCCATTCTTCGGCTTTGCCGACGCCTCCAGAAAAATATGATAGCGTGCCTCTCCGTCAATGATTGGAAGCGTCGGTTCAATCCGCATGGATTGATATTTTGTGCTGGAAAACCAGCGCTTAATAACCGTTCCCGGCGGCATCAGCTCATTTTTAAAAACAACGTGATCCTTTGCCAGGAAGGAAATCTCTGACCCATACAGGTAGGTATCCTTCGTATATTCGTTCCAGCCAATCCGCCATACCTTTTCTTCCATCATGCCAAATCCCTTGTGTTCTCTCTCTTCGTAAAAGCTTCCTGAAGAATTCGATTGTACTGACTTTTAAACCACTGGGTTGTGTCGGGGCCGGCATCCAGGTGCCTCCCGTGCAGGCCCTTGCCATATAATGTTACATTGGCCCCTTTCAAATGGGATTGCATCTGCGGATACGCCATATCATCGTAGTCGTCCTCTATCATATAGGCTACGGCAATCTGAGTTCCGCTCCAGTCCGTCCTATCAAATACGTTCCAAAACCGGCGGTTTAACTGCGCAATCGTTTCCGGACGCAGGCTCCCGCAGAACTTGCGAAGGATATCCAGTGACATGGGAAAGCCCCCCGGACGGTTCAGCCGCTCATTGCCTGCCACATTCCCCAGATTGACCAGCGGCTTCGAAAGCAATATGGTGTGGGGCCGGATTCTACAGCCGTAATAAAGCGCTCCAAAGGTGCCCATGGAAATTCCGGAGAGAATCACCTGAGTATTTTGAAAGCCCAGTTTCCTCATATACCTTCGAATTACCTGCTCCACCATAGCTTCATACGCTTCTGTTCCCATATAAAAAGCGCCGCCCGTCAGCCTCGGGTCTGAAAGCAGCAGGAACGGGCGTCCCATGCTTCGCATCATATAATACCCTTCAAAGCCCTCCTGCTCCCGGAAGCCGCTGAAATAGACGCACAGCGGCGGGGTTAAATCGCCCGGATCGAAATAGGAAAACAGTTCCTCCCGCTGGGGTGATACCCATCGTCTCCCGCCCGGGATAAACTGTCCCTTTCCTCTTCTGGAATGACGCACATGAAGTGCCGTGACCGTGAGTTGCCCCCTTCCGCTTGCCTTAAGGGACGCGGACAGAAAACCGATTCTTGCTTCCCGGTTCTCCACCCAAACCATATCCGTCATTTCCGCTTCCGAAAATATTCGGATTTTTTCCCCCGCGATATCAGAGCCATATCCGTGGTATAGCATGTGAATCTCCAGAGCAATTTCCACTGTGTCATCCTTTGTGTATTCCAGCCAGAATTCCAAAGCCTGATCGGTGTCAATGGGAAGGTTATTGCGCCACAAAAGAAGCTGTCTCTGCCTCTGTCCGAAATCTCCATTCAGATCGATTCCGTCGAAGCCACTCCAGGAAACCTCTCCGGCAAAGCTCTTTGCCACAGACACATTGTCTATTGTCCATTTTTCCCCGTAGGAGCCCGGAAAAAAATCCGTCAGTTCCTCCTTCAGCAGGGTGCGCAGTTCCTGTTGCGAGATTTGTCTTCCCCGTTTCCTTATGAAAAGCCGCCGCGCTTCATCGGCCTCCTCTATTTCAATTGTATCGGTGAGAAAAAGTGTATACGCCTTCATAAAACGGATCAGATACTCCGATTCGTCCCTTGTGATTTCCCGGTCCAGGATCACCACGTCAAAGCCTATCTCCGGCAGATCGGAAAAATCCGGTTCATAATGATACTCCCCGCATTCCGCGATTTCCATTTGACTGCTGAAATCAGTTGTTCCCAGCTGCAATACCCGCACCGTTTTCAATTTGATCTACCACCTTTTTCCAGCGCTCGGTCAGGCGCTGTGCCGTGTGTGCCTTTCCAATCTCATGGGAATAGAGCGCCGCCTCATTCCAATGGCTTAAGTTCGCAAGATAGTAGTCCAAATCCTCGCCCAGCCGGAGGATATCCTGGTTGATTCGCCCGTTCTTTCCGGGGCGAACATACTCCGTTGCGGTCTTAACAATCTGCGGAATTCCCATACTCACACCGGATATCTGCAAAAGCAGATCCGGATTGTCCGACAAGTCCACCAAAATTCTCTGTTCCCGCATACAATTGGTTACCGCCAGCTCGTCCACGCACTGCTCTGCCGTGAACAAGGGGACAAGGCGGGAAAAGCCGTTGCCCTCCAAGATCCCGCGTACCCGCGCCTCCAGCCCGGCTTTCCGGTTGATATGATTGTCCCTGGTGAACAGGCACACTCTCACCGTTTTGTTTCCCGTAAGATATTGCGCCATGGATTTGATTCCCGCTTCCAAAAGCTCCGGGCACAGCTGGTCTATGGGAAATAAAATCTTCTGAACCTTCAGCTGCTGGCTGATTCCGGGCGTAAATTGTACGGCATACGGCGGAATTTTGACCTTGAAGGTATGATCCAGCGCTTTTTCCCTTGACAGTATTTTAAAGTTTTCCCAGGTATCCGCCACAAGGGTGCCGCCTCCAGCCAGAACGGGCAGTACCTCTCTGTTTTTATCAATGGAAAACCGATCCTCAAACACAGAAAAAATGGTTCTCCGACCGGCAAGCTGTCTGCCCAGCATTGTGATATGCGTTTCATGTACAGCCGCACAGAAAACATCCGTCTTCCGCGTGGTTCGCAGGAAAGCCGCCAATACCTCCTCCACCACAGCCTCCATAGACGGATACATACTTTGGGCAAAGGAAACCGGATACGTCTCTCCGTCAACATCCATCAGATATTGATTGCAAAATGGGTTGATCTCCACATGACCATCGGCAAAATGGCGCAGCTTCCACACGCCCCATTCCGTCCAATACTGATCGTAAAGCCGCTCCCCTTTGTCAAAGAAGACCGAACAGGAGAGAAAGCCTCTGTCATCATATCTATTTTTCCTCACCAGCTGTCCGTTACGATATGCGTGGAGCTCTGTGAGGTTTCCGTCCTCCCCAAACTCAAGCTTTGCGTATTCCTCCTGACCTTGTTTGGCATAGACTGCGAAAAGGGTGTAGACAAACTCCGTATTTTCCGGCCAGTTCAGCTGCTGGAAGGAAAACAAGGCCTGCTTTTTTCGCCGCACCTCCTGTATGGCGTCGAACACTGACCAGTACGGAACCCGAAATATCCCCTGCCGATGGAGAAAATGTCTCAGATTTGGCGTGTACGACAACAGCAGAATGCTGCTGTCGGAATCCCTGTCACGGTGAAACAGCTGAAGCTGCTTCACCGTATCGTCCGTTTCCGCCTTCATCTGACGCTCATACCAAAAAGGCTCGTATTCCCGAAAATGTCCGTTTGCGTACCATGCCGGTATAAAATATATCATGGGGTGCGCAGCCTTCTTTCCAATGGTCAAAGGAAAAACGAATAGGAATCGAATTTCCAATACGACTTTATTTCGCGGTATAGGGGACACAGGAGGCCTGTCAGAATCATGGCCGTTGCCGGAAGCAGCGCAAGCTCCGGGGCGATTTCCTGCTTCAGAGCCAGATACAGAGAAATCCCCATCATCAGGCACATCACGCTTCCGCTGAGGATTGCCAGCAAGAAAAGCTTTCCTCTTAAATACTGCCTCGTCTTTTTTCCCGCGTATACGTTTACAATACTGTCACCGGTCCTTTGCAGCTGCTCCGCAAGCTCACCCGGCGCAATCATCACAAAGGAAAACACAATATTCAGGGTAAAAATACCTGCCAGATAGACTGCCGCCCCAATGGGGTCATTCAAATTCATCCGCTCATAAAACGTCCGCAGCATTCTGTTTTCTCCCGCTATCCCCAGGAGCACCCGGGCTAGCTCTCTGGGAATCATAAAAAAGGAGAGCGCAAACATAACCGGCATGATGCCGATGGGATTCAGCTTAAAGGGAATATAGCTCTTATCCGCGTACAGATTGTGTATGGATACCCGCTGAACCGGAATGCGGATGATAACCTGCTCCATAAGAAAAATGACCGTCGCCACAGCCAGCGACAGAACCACCGGTATCCGAAGCTGCTCCCAGGTAGAATTTCTTCCCGTGGTAATCAATTGAGATACAATATTTACATAGATCATAGGCGTTGTTGCGCCGATTCCCCGCTCCTTGTTCCATCCGGCGAGCCAATAGACGACCGTTGCGCCCAGAACCATTTCCAGTACTGCAATGCTCCGCAGCGTTTGCGTACTCAGAAGGGAGGGGGCGAAAATCAGGCCGTTGCGCCGGGAACACGCGCTGGCAAAGGCAATTCCCAGCATCAGGGCTGCCGTGATCCGCTCCTGCCTCCGCATGGAAACCCGGGCTCTGTATTTCGCTCCCCGCAGCACCGTGAATATCCAGATAATCAGATTCGACGTGATATACGGCATGATACCAAGGGCGAAAACCCCATAGCGTGTTCCGCTGATCATGGAATCCATAAGGGTTTGCGCGCTTAACGTCTCTGCACGGTATGCCGCCTGGTCGATACCATAAAGCGGAACGATCCTTCCGGTCAGATAGACCGCAAGGATCAGTATTGTTACAAGCAACCGATTTCTCAGTTCATATGTCCTGCTTCCGCTCAACAAATATCTCCTCATTTACACAGCACTCTCTGGCAGAAATGCCAGAGAGCAATATGTATGTACTGATTGAAACCCATTCGACGTGTTTTATTGCTGATTCTCTGAATCAGCGTCCGCTTTCTTTTCCCGCCGCAGCTTTCTGATCATGGCAAAGGCGGACAGGCCCGAGCCGGTCATCAGAGAGGAGAGCTGCCATATGGGGGTAGCGTCGCCCATCTTGGGATTGTCTCCGTTGGAAGCTTTTTTGGAATCTGCCTGGCTTGTGGACTGGGTGTGGCTTTCCACCCGGTTACGCTTCTCACTTGTGGACTGACTGTAGCTGATTTCATTGCTGATTTCCTGGCTGCGCCTCTCACTTGTGGACTGACTGTAGCTTTGCTCACTTCCGATTTCCCGGCTGCGCCTCTCACTTGTGGACTGGCTGTAGCTTTGCTCACTTTCGATTTCCCGGCTGCGCCTCTCGCTTGTGGACTGGCTGTAGCTTTGCTCACTTTCGATTTCCTGACTACGCTTCTCGCTTGTCGATTGGCTGTAACTGATTTCATGGCTGATTGCCTGGCTTATTCTCTCGCTTGTCGACTTGCTCCTGCTTTCTTCCTCACTGATTACCAGTCCACACAGTTCAACAAGTATTATGCAGATTTCGTCCAGAAGACCAGA
>CAYRDE010000098.1:0-6933 GCA_964422935.1 uncultured Oscillospiraceae bacterium
CTCCCCCACCGGCTTTGTCCACCTGGGCAACCTGGTGCAGGGCCTGACCTCCGAGCGGATGGCCCATCAGAGCGGTGGCGTTCTGTTCCTCCGGGTGGAGGACACCGACGCCAAACGGGAAGTTCCCGGGGCTGTGGAGGTGCTGATCAACACCTTGAAGCACTACGGCATCCACTTTGACGAGGGCGCCACCATGGACGGCGACAACGGTATTTACGGCCCCTACCGGCAGCGTCAGCGGGCGGGAATCTATCATGTTTACGCCAAAAAGCTGGTTTCCGAGGGCATGGCTTACCCCTGCTTCTGCACTGAGGAGGAGCTTTCCGCCATGCGGCTGGAGCAGGAGGCCAACAAGGAAAACACCGGCTACTACGGAAAGTATGCCATCTGGCGTGACCGTCCCATGGAGGACATCCAGGCCCAGCTGAATGCGGGAAATCCCTGGGTACTGCGGTTCCGCTCCACGGGCAGCATCGAAAACCAGTTTAAATTTGACGATCTGGTAAAGGGCAAGTTGACCATCACCGAAAACAACATCGACCATGTGCTTCTGAAATCCGACGGCATTCCCACCTATCACTTTGCCCATGCCGTAGACGATCATCTCATGCGCACCACCCATGTGGTCCGGGGGGACGAATGGCTTCCTACCCTGCCCTTCCACATTCAGCTGTTCAAGGCTCTGGGCTTTAAGCTTCCCAAGTATGTCCACATCGGACCCCTCCAGAAAATGGACGGCACCTCCAAACGGAAGCTGTCCAAGCGGAAGGACCCGGAGCTGGCTCTGACCTACTATAAGTCCGAGGGCTTCCCCGTTGCCGCTGTGTATGAGTATATTATGACCCTCCTGAACTCCAACTATGAGGATTGGCGGCGGGCCAATCCCGATGCCGCACCCCAGGATTTTAAGTTCAGTCCCAAAAAACTGAACCCTGCCGGTTCCCTGTTTGACTATGCCAAGCTGGTGGACGTCAGCAAGAACGTGATCTCCCGGATGAGCGCTCAGGCCGTCTATGAGGAGCTGCTGGAGTGGGCAAAGGAGTTCGATCCGGATTTCGGCGCGAAGCTGGAAGCGGACCGGGAATACGCGGTAAAGATTCTTGCCATCGGTCGGGGCGGGAAAAAGCCCAGAAAGGATTTGGCTGTCTGGAAGGACGCCAAGCCCTATATGGGATTCTTCTATGACGACTATCTGGAGGCTCCCGTCTTTGACGAAAAGTATAACAAGACTGTGATTGTGGATGTGCTGAACCGGTTCCTGGCAACCTTCGACATCTCCGATGACTCGAATACCTGGTTCGACAAGGTCAAGGCCATCACAAATGACATTGGCTATACCACCGACATGAAGGCCTACAAGGCCGATCCCACGGCCTTCCCCGGTACGGTGGCGGATGTGTCCACCTTCATCCGTCTGGCAGTCACCGGGAAGGTCAACTCCCCTGACCTGTATACCGTTATGCAGATTCTGGGGAAGGACCGGACCGTTTCCCGGATTCAAAACACCATCTCCCAGCTTTCCTAAACCTGATAAGCACGTCCTTCGGAAACTTCCGATGGACGTGCTTTTTTCAGGCAGCTGTCCTTTCCCGTTTGACCAGGCCCCGGAGCCAGCGGATATCCTCCCGGCCCGTAACGCCGAACAGACACCACAGGCTTCCCAGAAGCAAAATGTACACCACGGCCTGGGAAACCAGACTTTCCATATGAGAGGCCCCCCATCCCGCGCCAAGCCCGGCGGCGATCGCCAGTGTCGGCAGAAAAAAGGGGATTTTCTCTCCGGTGATCATCAGGAGGCGGCGGATACTCAAAAGAAAGTTAACCAGATGGGTTACCAGAAAGCTCAGGAAGTATCCCTCCATCCCATACCGGGGCAGCAGCAGGTAAAGAAACACCACATCCATTGCCGAGGTCAGAATGTTATAGCGGACGCAGGCTTTCTGCTGGCCCAGTCCTTTGGTCATGGCGTCGGTGATGCAGTCGCAGTACAACATGGGAATCAGGAGGGCATACCGCTTTAAATAATAGCCTGCCTCCCCGTTATCATATAGCGCCAGACACAGCCTTTCACTCAGCAGGAACATCAGTCCGGAAAAGAAGATTCCATAGACCATTGCCACCTTCAGGCTTCGCCGCACCAGATAGGAGATCCGCCCTTTGCTTCCTCCGGCGGCGCACCGGGCCAGTTCCGGGATCAGCAGCTCCGCCAAACCGAAAAGGATACAGGCTGGGAACATCAGTACCGGAAACACCATACCGCTGACCATGCCGAAGGCTGCCAAAGGCTCCGTTACCTGCACATTCAGGGCAAGACGCCGGGGAACCATCAGGTTTTCTGTTGTGTTGATTCCGGATTTCAGCACATCTGCCAGGCCCAAAGGTACAGCTGTCTGGGTAAGCCGCTTCCCCAACGGAATCCGGCCTGACCGAAAGGCCGGTTCCCGGAGGCGAAGTACAGCCAGGCACAGCATGGTCAGGCATGCCCCCATGCCGCTGCCCAGCACCACGGCCTCACAGGCCCGTCCGGCGTCCTTGTCCGCCCACAGGGAAAGGGCCGTCATGGTAATTGCCATGGAAGCAAGCTGCTCTGCCACCTCTACTGCCGCCAATGTACCGATGCGGTTCGCCGCCGTAAAGTAGCCTGTCAGCACACCGCACAGGCAGGTCACCGGAAGAAAGGCTGCCAGCATCCGCAGAGCCCCGATCGTCCGCTGATCCCCGATCCATACCCGGGCTATTTTCGGCGCAAGGGCATAGAGGGCCGCAGCCGCTGTGCCGCTGCAAAGAATGCTGTAAAGAAAGCAGGCAGAAATCACCCAAATCACATTTCCCTTTTGCTTTCGTCCCAGCTCCTCGGCGGTCAGATACATGGCGGCTGTCCGGATTCCTGCCATACCGGCAACCATTGCCAGGCTTCCCACAGACATGACAAGCTGTAATAGCCCCACCCCTGCCGCCCCGATCTTGCCGGAAACATAGACCTGGAAGGATGTCCCCACCAGTCGAAGCAGCAGATTCACGCCGGTCAGCAGCAGTGCGGAATAAAATATCGGTAGTCTCTTTGGCAAAGCAATCCCCCCTTGTCCACAGCATATGCGGACAAGGGGGGACAGATTCCGGATTTTCTGGCTTCATGCCTCTGGATTCATATACTTGCAGAAGGGACTTAAGGGGCAGCTTCCGCACTGGGGATTCCGGGCGGTGCAGCAGTCCCGCCCAAACAAGACAATGCGATGACAAAAGTCCGAGCTTTCCTCCGGCGGCAGGATGGCCCGAAGCTGGGTCTCCACCTTTTCCGGGTCCTTACTGCCGTCAGTCAGCCCCAACCGTCCGCAGATGCGGATACAGTGGGTATCACAAACCACGCTGCCGGGAACGCCGTACAGGTCCCCCAGCAGCAAATTGGCGGTTTTTCTGCCAACGCCGGGAATCCGAAGCAGTTCCTCCATGGTTCCGGGCACCTTTCCACCATAGTCGCTGAGCAGCATCTGACAGCCCAGAACAATATCCCGAGCCTTATGCTTATAGAAGCCGCAGGAATGCACCAGCTCCTCCACCCGGCTTACATCCGCCCCAGCCATGGCCTCCAGGGTGGGATACTCCGCAAACAACCCAGGCGTTACCAGATTCACCCGGGCGTCGGTGCACTGGGCGGACAGCCGGACGGCAATCATCAGCTCGTAGTCCTTTTGATAATGGAGGGCGCAGGGAGCATCGCCGTACCGGTTCTTTAATAACTGAATAATCTCTTTTAAATTTTGATTCATAGCTTATGTTCCTTTGTTTTTCTTTTCTCTGCGCAGAATATATCCTATCAGATAAAAGCACGCAACAGGAAATTAACCATCCTCCCCCATGATCTGCGCGGTCAGGGCGGAGATTTCATAAGCGGTACGCTCCTCGCTGCCCTCTTCCGTCACCTTGGTATAATTCCGGCTCTGCAAACGACCGCAGATGTGGATTCGATCCCGGGTATGGCATTGGGCAGCCTCCAGAGCCGTGCGGCCCCACAGGATACAGGGCAGGTAGTCCGCCCGCTTAAAGGCCCGGGGCACTGCCAGCATCACATCACAGATTTCCCGCCCCAGAGGCGTCCGCCGATAGGTTGGCTCCCGGCAGATGGGGCCTTCCAGCACCACATCATTGACCGGCTCCCCGTCCTCACAGCGAATGTTGGAAGCGAAAACAAAAATCAGCAGGTGCCGACGACCATCGCTGCGAATATTGTGGGACCGGACCTGCCCTGTCACCGTCAGCATTCCGCCGCCGGACAAATCCGTGTCATTCAGGATACCCTCTTCCGCAATCACCGGCAGGGTATCCACAAATCCGGATAGCCTGGGCACATCCAGCAAAAAGCGAAAGAACCGGCGGTCATGGTTTTCATGGGAGAACTGGGGCAGGGATGCCAGGGTGCCCCGCAGGACGATCTGATTGATAGTATGTTCCAATAGTACCACCTCAAAGCAACAGATGTATGGAACATCCTATGCTTCTTCGGCGGAAAGAGAACCAGAGCTTCCTTACTCTTCGTCCTTTGCCCAGTGCATGGCATACTTTACCGCTTTTTTCCAGCCCTTAAGCTTTCCTTCCCGGATTTCCTGGGAGATGGAAGGCTCAAACCGGCGGTCCACCGCCCAGTTTTTCCGGACGTCTTCCATGCTGTCCCAATAGCCCACCGCAAGTCCTGCTAAGTATGCCGCTCCCATGGCGGTGGTTTCCACGCATCTGGGCCGCAATACCGGCGCGCCGCTGATGTCCGCCTGGGTCTTTACCAGATAGTTATTGGCGGAGGCGCCGCCGTCTACCTTCAGCTCCGGCATCCGGATTCCGGAGTCTGAAGCCATGGCCTCCAAAACGTCATTGGTCTGATAGGCAATGGAATCCAGCGTGGCACGAATGATATGGTACTTGTTGACCCCCCGGGTCAATCCAACCACAGCGCCCCGGGCGTAGGCATCCCAGTAAGGCGCTCCCAGTCCCGTAAAGGCAGGAACCACATAGCAGCCGCCCGTATCCTGTACCTTTTGGGCCATATACTCGGAATCTCCGGCGGACTCAATAAACCGCAGCTCGTCCCGGAGCCACTGAATGGCAGCGCCTGCCACAAAAATGGAGCCCTCCAAAGCATAGGTGACCTTCCCGTCCAATCCCCAGGCGATGGTAGTAACCAGGCCGCTCTTTGAGAAAATCGGCGTTTCTCCGGTATTCATCAGCAGAAACGCGCCGGTACCATAGGTGACCTTGGCATCTCCGGGGGCAAAGCAGGTCTGACCAAAGAGGGCCGCCTGCTGATCTCCCGCCGCACCGGCAATGGGAATGGGCGCACCGAAGAACTGGGCGTCCGTATAGCCGTAGCAGCAGCTGGAGGGCATGGGCTTTGGCAGCATGGAGACGGGGATGTCCATTTTTTTCAGAATGTCCTCGTCCCAGGTGAGGGTGTTGATATTAAACAGCATGGTTCGGGAAGCGTTGGAGTAGTCTGTAACGTGGACCCGCCCGCCGGTGAGCTTCCAGATCAGCCAGGTCTCCACCGTGCCAAACAGCAGCTCTTCCCTCTCCGCCTGCTCCCGGGCACCCGGCACGTTTTCCAGAATCCAACGAAGCTTCGTGGCGGAAAAATAGGGATCAATGACCAAACCGGTTTTGCTCCGAATGGTATCCACCATACCCTCTTCCGTCAGCCGGTCACAGTAAGCAGATGTCCGGCGGCACTGCCAGACAATGGCGTTGTATACAGGACGTCCGGTATGCCGGTTCCACACAATGGTCGTTTCCCGCTGGTTGGTAATGCCGATGGCGGCAATATCCCCGGCAGCAGCGCCGATGTTTGCAAGGGCCTGTCTAGCCACCTCCAGCTGGGTGGCAAAGATTTCATCGGCGTCATGCTCTACCCACCCCGGCTGGGGGAAAATCTGGGTAAACTCTTTCTGCGCCACACTGCATACCTCGCCCCTCTCATCGAACAGAATGCAGCGATTGGAGGTCGTCCCGGAATCCAGTGCCATAATATATTTTGACATGGCAATGCTCCTTTTTTCAGTATTAGAGAAATTATATCATATTTCACAAAAAAGGCAATAGCTCCATGGAATAATGTCAACACCTTGACAGTTTCCTCTTAGTGTGATATGATTTTTATACCCTAAAACAGGGCTGAAAGGAGATAAAGTATGAAGAAGATTATTGTAAGCCTTTTCCTTGTAGCAGCCATATTGCTGTCCATGACCGGCTGCAGCAGCGATCAAAAGGCCTTGGTCGGTCAGTGGGAAGCAGACATTGACTGCACGGATGCGCTGGAAGCGGAAATTCAAAGCAGTTTGGAGGAGGAAATGATTCCCTACTTTAACCTGTCCTCCTTCAGCATGAGAATGCGTCTGACCTTCCGGGAGGACGGAACCTACTCCATGGATGTCGACGAATCCAGTATGCAGGAAACCGCAAAAATCTTCCGGAAAGACCTGATCGCCACCATGGAAGCCTACATGAAGGATGTGGCTGAGGAAAACGGAATTGCCTGGGAGGATTTTCTGAGCATGGTCGGCGGCTCCATGGAAGAACTGATGCAGGAGATCCTGCCTGACAGTGACATGGACGATATGGTCCGGGAAGTTCTCGAAACCACTTCCAAATCCGGCAAATACAAAGCGCAAAACGGGAAGCTGTACATGACAGACAGCGCTTCAACGGATATTTCCGACAATATGTATGATGAATATGTATTGAAGGGGGACACCCTGACGCTGGTCACCTCCACGGAAAACATGGAGGAGTTTGAAGCTGCCCTGTATCCCATGGTCTTTCACAGAGTCTGAGTGCAAAATTGCCGCAGCGTAAAGTGCAGCATTCATAAGACAGTTAACATCCACAGTAGATTACTCTGCTGTGGATGTTCTTGCATTCCATATGGTCATGTGATAATATGGAAATAAA